>CAZNOE010000871.1:0-2975 GCA_964574525.1 uncultured Bifidobacteriaceae bacterium | reverse complement strand
TCCGCGGCGAAGTCTTGCCGCGTGTAGCCTTTGAGCGCGTCCACCAGCTTGGGACGAAACGCAATCGCAAGGTTCATAGTGCCGAATTCAAACAACCGGAGACAAAAAAGTCTCAGAATGGTGGGATGTTGAAAGAGCCAGCGCGGAATTCAATTCTTTTCCGAAAATAAAACCGGACTTGATTCAGCAGACTAGCCGGGCGGAACGGCGTGACTGCTCACCTTTCACCTTGCCCGCGCCATTGTCACCGCGCAAAGTTGTCGTGTGAAACGCAATACATCACGAGCTTATCGCAATCTGTTCACATTGTTGATCATTGGCCTGGCCGTGGCCCCAAAACCGATGAATGCCGCCGACGTGGATGCTCCCGCACTGAAATTGTTGAACGCCAAACGGACGCTGATCATCGGCCATCGCGGTTATCCGCAGTTTGCGCCCGAGAACACGATGCCGTCCTGGAAGCTGGCGCTCGAAGCGGGCGCGGACATGGCGGAACTGGACTATTACCACACCAAGGACGGCAAGCTCATCGTCATTCACGATCCGACGCTCGACCGCACGACGGATGCGACGAATCGTTGGGGCGGAAAGAAAATCAGCGTGACGGGCAAAACCGCCGCCGAACTGCAATCACTCGACGCGGGCAGTTGGTTCGATGCGAAATACGTGGGCACCAGACTCCCGCTGCTGACGGACGTGCTCGATTTCGTTCAGGGCGCGGGCGGCGTCACTCTGATCGAACGCAAGGAAGGCGACGCGGCGACGTGCGTGAAAATGTTGCACGAGAAGAAACTGATCAATCAGGTCGTGGTGCAGGCATTTGATTGGGATTACCTGAAGGCGTTTCACGAACTGGAGCCGGGCCAGGTCCTCGGCGCGCTCGGCCCGCCCAAGACGCTCGCCGACGGCAGCAAGCCCGCCGAGAAATCAAAAGTGTTGAGCGCCGCGTGGCTGGACGAATTGGTGAAGACTGGCGCGAAGGCCGCGGTGTGGAGCGATCAGGTGAACAGGGAAGCTGTGGAACTCGCTCACAAGCGCGGCCTGAAAGTGTGGGTTTACACGATCAACGACCCGGCGCTCGCTAATAAACTTCTCGACATGGGCGTGGATGGGTTGATCACGAACAACACCGGATTGATGTGGAGGACTCTGGCCCTTCGTCCGGTGATGTAGTTACTTCCGGGCGTCCGCGCCAAACTGCATGGGCGGGGTGCCGGATTCGTGCGCGCCGATGTCCGGTCCGGCGCCGTTGAATCCATCATTGAAGTTGGGCAGAATTACGCCGGCATCGAAACCGGGACTTTGAGGCGAGAGCGCAAACACGCCGACATTTCTGTTGATTCCCCAGCCGTGAACGAACACGGGCGCCCCTCGAGGTCCATGCTTTTCCTGGCCCGCGCTCGTCGCGAGTGGGGCGCTGAACAGATCGTAGTCGTAATCGCCGAGCGGATCGTGGGCGCGGTCCACGATGGCTTGGCGAGAGACGTGAAGGATGTTGTTCCGGCTGGTCACATTGGTCATCGTACCGCCCCATCCCAATCCAACGGTAGCACCAAGCGAATTGCTGCTCGCGGATGAACTCGTCGGCTGGAGGACGGTGTTGTGAAAGACGTAGATTCTGCCGCCGCCCATTTTGTCGCTGATCTTCAAGAAGCCTCCGCCGCTTCCGCCCGGCGCCACCCGGCTGACAGCGTTGACATTCCGCCAGACGTAAAGCGGTCCGATCGAGGTGCTCGCGGTCGCTATCCCAACGTAATCCTCGGTGAGGTAGTTGCCCCAGATGCGAACATTGCAGTTGGCGCCTTCGGATTCGATGGCGTCGTCCCAGCAATGGCTCAGGCGATTGCCATAAATGTCGCTGTCGCGATTGGGAAAACCTCGCGAGCTGAAATTCTGTCCGGCGCCAAAAACGTCATTGTATTGGTGGTCGTCGTCGGAAAAGACGGTGTTGTGGCGAATGACGTGGTTGCCGTCGCTGTCCCAAAGGCAAACGGCTTGCGGGCCTTCCGGATGACTGGGTTCGCGCCGGCCCGGACGCCGCGCCTGCTTCCAATTGTTCGAGTTGCTGCGCGGGTGATGAATCGTGTTGCGCTGAATGATGATTCGCGCGACGCGTGGCTGTTTGGAATAGATAGCCGAATCGTAGTCATGTCCCCACCCGTCCTGCTCGATTCGTCCCCAGCCGCTGATGTCGCAACCTTCGATCACAACATCGTGAGCACCTTCTGCCAGCAGGATTCCGTGAACCCGCGGATTCTTAAGCATCAATCCGCGGACGATGACGTAAGACGCCTTGATCGCGATGCATTGGTCCGCCTGGTTGGCCACGTCAATGGTCGTCGGCTCCGAACCACCAGCATAAAGTGCATAGCCTTCTGGCAGACCGGCCTCAGTGATGGTCAACGTTTCGCTGGAGTGCGCCGGCAAGCTGACTGTCCTGCCAACGGGAAATGTTTCGCTCCAGGTTCGCGCTTGCAGGGAGGTGGACATAGTCGTGCCTTCCAGCCGCAAGCTGACCTCGTGGCTTGTGCCTGGGCGCAAATGCACAATGCTGCCGCGATATTCCTGGTTGCGAGGGTCGAACCAAAGCGGCATGGCCGCCTTCCAGTCTTTGGAGCCGGCAGCCCGGTATCGCGCTTCGCACTGTTTGTCCGCCGCGCCCGCGGGTGTTTTCCAATACAAGCCAAGGCACTCGAAAGTTGGAACCGCCATGGGATTTGACTCGCTGGCTTGAACGATCGGAGACGCCAGCCAACTGAACAAAAAGGCCCGCACAACGGCGCGCACGGAGTGACGCGCCCTACCGTGTTGCAGTTCGGCACGTGATAGGAACATTTTCAAAGCAGGTTGCCCCTCACTCACGCGCGCTTCGCGTAAGGCAATTTCCAAGGCTTGCGGTATTTCACGCCGACGAGTTTGTCCGCCTCGTGATCGCCGACGATTTTTTCATTGGCGGCATCCCACGTGATCTTGTG
>CAZNOE010000870.1:0-2979 GCA_964574525.1 uncultured Bifidobacteriaceae bacterium | reverse complement strand
GAAATCCTTGCAGCCCAAACAGCACGATGAACATGAGGCCCGCCACGACCGGCGACACAGAGAACGGCAGATCAATGAGCGTGATCAGGAGCGATTTTCCCCGAAACTCAAACTTGGCGATGGCCCACGCCGCGGCCAGGCCGAACAGCACGTTGAGCGGAACGGAGATGGCGGCGACGATGAGCGTGAGCCGGATGGCCGCCCATGAATCGGGATGGCTGAGCGCCTGCCAATAAACGTCCCAGCCTTTCGCCAGCGCCTGCGCGAAGACATTCACCAGCGGCAGCAACAGGAATATGAGGCAAAATGCCAGCGCGATGACGATGAGCGTCACTTTCACAAACGGCGATTCTTCAGTGCCGCGTTGCGACTTTGCGTGACTCTCAGCCCAGCGTTTTCTGATCGTGCCTGCCATTTGAAAAGTCAGTTGTTTCGACCGCCAACGTTTTTCCTCTTAAGCTTAATCGTAATCTTTCTCTTAATCCGGCTGAGGAGATTAGGATTAAGAGAAAGATTATGATTAAGAAAAATGGCGTTCATCACTTCGCAAATTTCCCCGCCCACTGTTCGAGCACATTGATCCCCGCCAACAACACGAACGAAAACACCAGCAGCACCACCGCTAGCGTCAGCGCGCCGGGGACGTCGAATTCTTCCAATCGGATGACGATGAGGTACGGCGCGATCTCCGTTTTGAACGGCAGGTTTCCGGAAATGAAAACAATCGAGCCGTACTCGCCGATGGCCCGCGCGAACGCCAGCGCAAACCCGGTGATGACCGGCGGCAGCAGCGACGGCGCGATGACGCTCACAAACGTCCGCAGCCGGCCCGCGCCCAGCGTGGCGGACGCTTCCTCGACTTCCCGCTCGATGTTTTCAATCACCGGCTGCAGCGTGCGGACGACGAACGGCATCCCCACGAAGGTTAGCGCGATGATCACGCCCAATTGTGTGTACGCGCCCTTGATGCCGAGCGGCACGAGAAACTGGCCAAGCCAGCCGTTCTGGGAGAAAAGACTCGCCAGCGTCAGGCCGGCGACCGCCGTCGGCAACGCGAACGGAAAATCCACCAGCGCGTCAATGAACCGCCGCCCGGGGAAGTGGTAGCGCGTCAACACCCACGCCAGCAGCGAGCCAAAAATCACGTTGGCCAGCGCCGCGACGAATGAGGCGCCGAACGTGAGCCGGTAAGCTGCCAGGGCGCGGTCGGTCGTGGCCAGATGCCAGAAATCCTTCCACGGAATTCCCAGCGTCTTGAAAATGATGCCGCCGAGCGGAATAAGCACAATCACGCTCAGATAGAAAAGCGTGAAGCCCATTGTCAGGCCGAAGCCTGGCAGTACATTAAACTTTTTCTTCGCCATGCGTGGCCTGGAATTCGCGCGCCAAATGTATCGGCTGTCCGGGCCGCACAAAAGAAATTCCTGTCTGTGCGCTTTCGGCCTTCATGATGTAGATGCGTTTCACGAAGTTCATCCCGGACAATTCGTGAATAACGTTCTGCATCGCTGGTGAGGAAAGATCGTTGGACAATGCAGGGATGATGACGCCGATGGGCGCACGCCGGGCCGCGCGCAGGATGCTTTTCTCCATGCGCGCCAGGTCCTCGTCCACCAGACGCGTGAAGGTCGGCACCACGTTTTGATGAAAGTCGGCCATGGTTTCAGTTAACCCGGAATTGTCGCACCGGCAACCCGTTCTTCAGCGCGGGTGACAGGTGACAAGAAGCGCACGTCCCCGTGTCACCTTTCACTTGTCACGCTCTCCCGGTCAGCGATTAGAACGTTGGATTTCGTCGAAGACTCCGCCCTCGGCAAAGTGTGTCTTGTGCGCCTTCTGCCAGCCGCCGAAGACTTCATCAACGGTGAACAGATTCAGTTTCGGAAAATCAGCAGCGTACTTCTGCGCGACAGATTCGAGGCGT
Organism: uncultured Bifidobacteriaceae bacterium; assembly: GCA_964574525.1. Classification (GTDB taxonomy): domain Bacteria; phylum Verrucomicrobiota; class Verrucomicrobiia; order Limisphaerales; family JADLHS01; genus WYBW01. Next base: position 1,055 of record CAZNOE010000870.1, on the reverse strand, counting down.
GTACGGTAGTGATGTTTCGCGGCGATTTCCTGACCTCCAGGCGTGTAGAGATAATCCAAATACGCTTTGGCCACGGCTTCAGTGCCGTGGCGCTTTGCGACCTTGTCCACAACCGCTACCGGCGGCTCGGCCAGAATGCTCAACGACGGCGCGACAATTTCAAAGACACCTTCGCCGGGTTTCTTGATGGAGAGAATGGCTTCGTTCTCCCAGCCGACCAGCACGTCGCCAATTCCGCGTTCTACGAACGTGATGGTCGCGCCGCGCGCTCCCGTGTCCCACACCGGCACGTTTTTGTAGAACTTGGTCACAAACTCTTTGGCTTTGGCTGCGTCGCCATTGTTTTTCTTGAGCGCGTAACCCCATGCCGCGAGATAAGTCCAACGCGCAGCGCCGGACGTTTTGGGATTGGCGGGAATGACGCCAATTCCCGGCTTCACAAGGTCGTCCCAATCCTTGATTCCCTTGGGATTACCTTTGCGTACGAGGAACACGATGGTGCTTGTGTACGGCGAACTGTTGTGCGGCAAGCGCTTTTGCCAGTCGGTGGAAAGCAACTTCGCTTTCTCCGCAATCGCATCAATGTCATAAGCCAGCGCAAGCGTGACGACATCGGCTTCGTTGCCATCAATTACCGAACGGGCTTGTTTGCCCGAGCCACCGTGCGATTGCCGCACCGTCACCGCGTCACCGCTCTTTTCCTTCCAATGCCGGGCGAACGCAGCGTTGTAGTCTTCGTAGAATTCGCGCGTCGGGTCGTAAGAAACATTCAGGAGTTTGATGTCCTTGGCGTAACTTTGAGTCACGATGCTCAGGCCAAGCGCACTGGCGAAGAGGATTTGTTTCAGATTTATTGTCATCATAATTATTGAGGTTTGAGTCGTGCGCGGCGCTCAAAACGCGAATTGGGCGCGTGTGAAAATGAGATGGTTTTCTTTGAAGGGCGCCGGATTGCCGGCCGCGCCCTCAATGTTGGTATGTTCGTAGTTCAAGGAGAGTTTGCCGGTATCGCGATTGGGCACGAGGTAGGTCGGAAGCCCTCGTTCGATGAACAA
>CAZNOE010000869.1:0-2982 GCA_964574525.1 uncultured Bifidobacteriaceae bacterium | reverse complement strand
GTCACAATCGCGAAAATCACCGTCATCGCCAACGGCGTGAACAGGAACTTGCCGAGGCCGCTGAGGAACACGACCGGAAAGAACACCACGCTGATGGTCACGGTGACGATGGCCAGCGGCCGGGTCACTTCGCTCGCGCCGTCGAGCGCCGCTTGGAGCGCCGGTTTGCCAAGTGACAAGTGGCGTTGCGTGTTTTCCAGCACCACGATGAATTCATCTATCAGCAAGCCGATGACCAGCGCCAGGCCGCCGAGCGTCATGGCGTTCAGCGTTTGATGCGTGAAGTAAAGACCGATGAACGCCCCGAGGCAGGCCAGCGGCAGCGCCAGCAGCACGATGAGCGTGGGCCGATAGCTGCGGAGAAAAATGAACACCATTGCCGCTGCCAGCAGAAATCCGATGACCGCTTCGTTCACCAGATTGCGAATGGCGTCGCGCACGAACACCGATTGGTCCATCACCACGTCGAGGTTGATGCCGGGGATGCGTTCCAGAATCGGCTTGAGTTGCGCCTTGATGCCTTCCACGACCGCAATGGTGTTCGCGCCCGGCTGGCGGTAAATCGGGATATAGACCTGCCGCCGGCCGTTGAGGTGAACGATGTTCTGCTGGATTTGCGCGGCGTCCTCGACCTTCGCCACGTCGCCCACGAACACCGGCGGACCGCTGCCCAGCGTGATGGGAATGTGGTTCATGTCGGCGACGTTGGCGACCATGCCGTTGGCGTTGATTTGGAAATCGGTGTCGCCGAACTTCGCGTTGCCCGTCGGAATCATCACGTTGTATTGGCGAATGGCGTTGATGACATCGAGCGGGGCGAGACCGCGCGCCTGGGCCTTGTTCGGGTCAACGTAGGCGAGGATTCGGCGCAGCTTGCCGCCATAAACCGCCGGCGCGATGACGCCGCCGATGCCTTGCAGCCGGTTGCGCAAATCGAAATACGCCACGTCGTAAAGCTTCGTTTCGTCAAACGTCGGACTCGACACACCGACAAGACAAAGCGGAATGGACGCCGTCGGATCGTACGGCATGACCATCGGTGGAATCGTGCCGGGCGGCAGGTAATACAGATCGCTCATTGCCAGCGCCGTGACCTGGGCCATCGCGGTGTTCGCGTCGATGTCCTCGCGGAAGAAATCGCGCACCACGCTCACGCCGACCATGGACTTGGATTCCTGCCGCGCGATGCCGTTGGCCTGGCCGGTCCAGCGTTCGAGCCGCGAAGTGATGTCGCGCTCCATCACTTCGGCGGGCATGCCGGGATAGAGCGTGAGAATTTGAACGGCGGGCGTCTTGAAGGTCGGCAGCAAATCGGTGGGCAGCCGCGTGATGGCAGTGATACCGATGACGAGAATCGCCAGCGCCAGCACGATCACGGCGTAAGGATTCTTCAGGGACGCTTTGACCATGAGCAGGGGGTTGTTTTCAGCTTTGCAACGAGGCGTCAATGGCTGCGCTCATTTCGTTTCACTCTGCTTTGGCAACTCAGCACGCCATCCAACCACGTCGCCGTTCGGAAGCCGGACAACAGCCGTTTCGTTGGTGACGCTCGTTCTCTTTCTGCCCGAAGTCTCAAGATTCACTTCCGTAAGTTTGCCCGTCTTGATGACGACCGGCACCGTGATCCGTCGAAAGCCTTCCGCCTGCGCCTTGACTGTATAAGTTCCTTCCGGCAGACGCACTGTTTGGGGCAATTCGTCGTTCTGACCGACGTGGTTTTCCACCCATTTGAACCGCTTCCCGTCCGGCGTGTAGATGCCGTAGCCGCTGCGGACATCGTGAACGGCGTCACCGTCAACTTGCTTCTCGATCGCCGTATAAATCCGCAGAAATCCTTCGCGGATCGGTGCGCTCGCGCTGGCGGGCGCAGGACCAACCGGGCCTAAAACAATTGGTTCGCTTGCACAGCCGCAAAACAGCAACGCAGCTACGGTGGAAAGCGTCCAAACCACCATCGCGCTTTTTTCTCGGATCGTTGTGTTCATATTGACCTCCATTCAGTTTGTGAGCGAGTCAGCGGCAACCGTCAGCCTGTGGACGGGCGGACGGTTTTCAGCACCGCCTCCAGTTCAGTTCTTTTCAAATCGCCGATCAGACAAACGACGTAGCCGTTCACATAGCGAACTGCGAACTGATAGCCCCCCGCTTTGGAGCAGACGACCGGGTCGCCGGAATCCAGCCGCTCCTTGGCTCTCGGGAAATGGGCGAGCTCACTCCGTTTGAAAACGACCAATGAAACCGGGGTCGCTTGAACCTTGCCGAGCGTCCAGGCGACCGGCACGCCGGACAGATGGCAAAGCCGCGCGCCTTCGTAGTGAAAGCCTTCCGCGGCCGGCCGGGCGGCGAAGGCGTCAACGTCGAGTCGCCCCTGAAACTTTTTGGCGATTTCATCCGGGACGTTGCCCACAAACTCGGAGCGCATCACCCCCGCCACGAACTCGTCGTGATCTTTTGCGACCACTCGCGCCAAATCTAGCGAGGTTGCGGCCTGGCGCGCCGCGAGGAGTGCCACGATGCCGGCGATGGCCAGCGTTGCCACACTGCCCAAGGCCACTTTTTTCCAGGGCATGGAAAACCAGCCTCCCTTGCGAACCGGGCGCAATCGCGACTCCACTTTTTCCCAAACCGCCGGCGTGAATTGGCCGACTCGCAGGACCCCGGCCATGCGCTCGTTGAATTTTTCCTCGCGCGCGAAAAGTTCCGCGCACTCGGCGCACGATTGCAGATGGAGTTGAATCTCCTGGCTCGTCCGGGCATCCAACTCGGAGTCGAGGTACGCCAGCGCTAAATTGCGAATTTCATTGCACTTCATAACACCGACCTCGGTTGGGAGCGCAGCATTGCGGCCTGCATCTTCCGGCGCGCTCGGGCGAGATTTCCCATCACGCTGCCCAGCGGGATGTCCAGCGCTTCCGCGATCTCCCGATAACGAAACTCGCCGATGGCACGCAGCAACAGCACCGCGCGCTCGGCTTCCGTGAG
>CAZNOE010000868.1:0-2988 GCA_964574525.1 uncultured Bifidobacteriaceae bacterium | reverse complement strand
CCCCCTGCTCGGGCGGTTTGGACCAATGTGTGCCATTGAACTCGTTGGTAACTTCACATTCCTGTTTACAGGACCCGATACATTGCTAGTATCGCTTCACGAATGGACCAACTGCATGAAGAAGATTGAAGCCATCATCAAGCCTTTCAAACTCGAAGACGTCAAGCAGGCCCTGTCCAGCCTCGGTGTTGAAGGCATGACGGTCTCCGAAGTCAAAGGCTTTGGCCGTCAAAAGGGGCACACGGAAATTTATCGAGGCAGCGAATATACCGTTGATTTTTTGCCGAAGATAAAAATCGAAGTGGTGCTTGCGGACGCGCAGATCAATCCGGCGGTGGACGCGATTGTGAAAGCAGCAAAAACCGGGAAGATAGGCGACGGAAAAGTTTTCGTCAGCACGATTGAAAATGCAATTCGCATCCGCACGGAGGAAACAGGCGAGCAAGCGGTTTGATTTTTTTTGAGATTCATCGAGGTTCAAAAAAACAGTGAGAAGGCTTGATTTTATTGGCCAAAACCCACTGTGAATAACTCGTGAACAAGAGTTAATATGTTGTCCTAGTAACTGCCCTGCGCTTTGCATAAAAACGGTCACGGCGATTGAGGGTGGTTTCGCCGGTTTGCCCGCAGAATAAGAGACGTTCAGCGGGCTGTTTTTTCGGTCACGATAAATGGTTGAGGTTGAATGTGTTAGTAGTTTCCTGGTGACGACCTTGACGGTTCCAGAACAAGAAGTGAATGGATTTTGCTGGCGCGGCATTCATTTGGTGTTACAAGCAAGTTCGAAACAAGCCAGGAGAAAGTGATTTTGAAGCTAGGTGAATAAACTGCCTGAAAAAAGGGCTTCCGGGGAACAGAGTGTGCACGCTTCCGCCGAGAAAACCTGGGGTTCCGCACAGGAACAACTGCGCTCCATGTTAAGTGGCGACACCTACAATCTCTGGTTCGCGCCGTTGCGCGCGTGCGCCATCGAAGGCAACAGCGTGGTCTTGGAAGTCGCCAACGATTTTTGCGAAGTCTGGCTCAAAGAGAATTATACCGGGTTGCTGCAAGACGTCCTGACCTTCGCCGGCGGACGACCGCTCCAGGCAAAATTCAAAGTGACGTCCGGAAGCGCCGTCGCTGCACCCATGGTCAAGGAACCGGCTTCAAAACCCAAGGTGACGGCTCCAGTCCACGAGCGCAGCACGCCGAACAACGAATGGAATTTCAATCCCAAGAACACGTTCGATACGTTTGTCGTTGGAAATAACAATAACTTCGCCTACGCCGCCGCGCTCGCCGTGGCGCAGGCGCCGGGCAAATCCTACAATCCTCTGTTCCTCTATGGCGGCGTCGGTTTGGGCAAGACGCACCTCCTCCACGCCATCGGGCAATACGTCGCTGGCCATAGGAAAGGCGCTCGCGTCGGTTACGTTTCGTCGGAAAAATTCACGAACGAGTACATTGACGGCATCCAAAACAACAAACTCGCCACCTTCCGCAAGAAATACCGCCAGACGGACGTGTTGCTCATTGACGACATTCAGTTCCTTGCGGGCAAAGAGCGCATTCAGGAGGAATTCTTCCACACTTTCAACACCCTGCACGAAGGTCACAAGCAGATCGTGCTGACTTGTGACCGGCCCGCGAGCGAAATCCAGAATCTCGAGCACCGGCTGGTCTCGCGCTTCGAGTGGGGATTGGTCACGGACTTGCAACCGCCCGATGTCGAAATGCGGTTGGCGATCCTCAACAAGAAGGCCCAGTTGATGGGAGTAGTCCTGCCTGACGACATCATCAACTTCCTCGCCAACCGCATCCGCACCAACATCCGGCGATTGGAAGGCGCGTTGATTCGCGTTGCTTCGTATGCGTCGCTGACCGGCAGGAAACTGAGCGTCGAAGTCGTCGAGGGTCTGCTGCGTGAGATTCTTCACGAGGAAGGCCGCTTCTCCATCAACATCGAAGCGATCCAGAAAAAGGTGGCGGAGCACTTCGACATCCGCCTGGCGGACATGACCAGCAAGCGCCGGCCCGAAAACATCGCTTTCCCACGGCAGATTGCCATGTTCCTCTCCCGGCAAATGACCGAAAGCTCGCTCAACACCATCGGCGAGGCCTTCGGTGGTCGCGACCATGGCACGGTGTTGCACGCCTGCCGGTTGGTAAAGGATCGGATGGAAATTGACGCCAACGTCCGTCAGGTTGTGCATTACTTGGAAAAGCAATTGACGCGATAGCGGGGATGCAGCGCTGGAGTGGTCGAGTAACGGAGTAATGAAGGAGCCACTGGGTCTTCCCAACACCCCATCCCTCCGATACACCAACAAAACGATTCACCCATGCCTGTCATTGAAGTCAACGGTCTTGGCAAAACCTTCCGCACCTACAAAAAGCAGCCAGGCTTTGCGGGCGCGCTCAAGGGTCTATTCCATCGGCAATACGAGCAAATCGCCGCCGTCAACAACGTCAGCTTCAACATCGAGCCGGGTGAACTGGTAGGCTTCCTGGGTCCGAACGGCGCGGGCAAAACCACGACCCTCAAAATGCTCGCCGGCCTGCTTTATCCCACTGGCGGTACGGCCAAAGTGCTGGGCTATGTTCCCTGGGAACGCCATGATGGTTACCGCCGTCAGTTCGCGCTCGTGCTCGGCCAGAAAAACCAGCTTTGGTGGGACTTGCCCGCGCGGGAGTCGCTCGAACTCAACGCGAAGATTTACGGCATTCCCGCCGGCCGTTTCGAACACACGGTCGCCGAAATGAGCGAATTGCTCACCGTTCGCGACAAACTGAACGTCAGTGTGCGGGAGCTCTCGTTGGGCGAGCGGATGAAGATGGAATTGATCGCGTCGCTGCTCCACCAGCCCAAGGTCTTGTTCCTCGACGAACCGACCATCGGGCTGGACGTGGTTTCGCAGAAAACCGTGCGTGAGTTTTTGCGCCGCTACAACGAGACGCACCAGACCACCATTCTGCTCACGAGCCATTACATGGCCGACATCCAGG
>CAZNOE010000867.1:0-2988 GCA_964574525.1 uncultured Bifidobacteriaceae bacterium | reverse complement strand
CCCATAGAAAAGTACGAGACGACGTGAGCAGCCTCTAACTTGTACTCAAGAAACCAAATGGATTTGAGATGCGTCACCTCGTCTCTACACAGGAAGGGTTTTTACGCGCTGTTAACGCCGAGCCGACGTTCGCTCTTGAATCCAGCTTACATCCTCAACACTGTCACCGGCCGGAATGTTGTGCGGCAAACTCCCCGTGTAGGTTGCCGGCGCTTTGATGGTGCTGCCACGCCAGCGATGGATTTCCGCGTGGCCGTCCGCGAAACCAAAGCCGCAGGCTCCGTTATGATAGCTGGCGGGAAAATCCACGATCCGCGCTGCGGCACCGGTAAGCCCGCACTCAAAACCCAATTGTGCGTCGTTGATGCTGTCCGGGTGTTCGTCCACCAACACCCACAGCATCACCGGCGTTGGCTGCGTGATGTCCGTGAGCTTGGCGTACGTGCGCCAAGTGGTTTGATTCCAGTTCAGGTTGCCCGGTAGCCACGGTCCGGAAACGGGTGTGCCATTAGTCTTGGTCCCGACGGCCTGGCTCATGGAAACACTCCGCACGCGCGAGCCGAGGTTGTTCACAACGCTGCGGTCGGCGGGACATTTGTAGATTCCCGCGGACTTGGTGTACGGGCCGAGAATGGCGTAACGGTCGTCAACCAGGAATTGCGTGTTGGTGTTGTCCGTGTTGCTGGAATTGAAATCCAGCCATCCCCACACCCAACCCGTCTCGCCCGGCTCATTGGGCACCAGCACATCGCGGTTTTCCTCCGAATACATGCGCCACGCCAGCAGCAACTGCCGGTTGTTGTTCATGCACGAAATCGCCTGCGCCCTGATCTTCGCCTTGCCCAGCGCCGGCAACAGCATCGCCGCCAGAATCGCGATGATGGCAATGACCACGAGCAATTCGATGAGGGTAAAGGCAGTGATGTCCGCCTCCTTCTCGCAATCCCGGCCAGGATACAATCTCCAGTTGCACTTCATGCTCGACGCGTGCTTCAACAACTGCATGACTCTGAGCCTGCACCGATGCGCCGTCAATCCGATAACCACCCATCACGGCGCAGAAACCCCGCAACGTAAAATTGTCCGTTCCGTATCTCCGCATTTCGATTATCTTCCACCCGTGTTAACGCTCGCATCACAACTCGCGGAGACTCCCGCTCTCAACCAGGTCACTGTGCCCGATCTCTGGCAACAGCAGGCCGTGGCCGCGTTGCGCCAAGGCAAGGACGTAGTTGTCCAAGCCCCGACCGGCGCGGGCAAGACGCTGATCTTTGAACTATGGTCGAATGGCGGCAGGCCGCGCGGCCAGGCCATTTACACCGTGCCCACCCGCGCCTTGGCCAATGACAAACTCGCCGAATGGCGTGCCCGCGATTGGGACGTTGGCATCGCCACCGGCGATCTCTCGGAAAATCTGAGTGCGCCCATCCTGGTCGCCACGCTCGAAACGCAGAAACATCGGCTTATCGCGGGCGACGGCCCGGCCCTGCTTGTCGTGGACGAATATCAGATGCTCAGTGACCCGGATCGTGGACTGAATTACGAACTGGCGCTAGCGCTCGCGCCGCCACACACACAATTGTTGCTGTTGAGCGGCAGCGTTTCCAACCCGCATCATGTCGTTCAATGGCTCCAACGGCTCGGCCGCAAAGCGGTCTTGATTCGACATGAGGAGCGCCCCGTTCCGCTCGAAGAAGTTCACGCGAATAATTTGAACTACAACGTGCCGAGCGAGATTCGCGGCTACTGGCCGCGCCTTGTGGCCAAAGCACTGGCGGAAGACCTCGGACCGATTTTGATTTTTGCGCCACGCCGTCAATCCGCCGAAAGCATGGCCGCCGAACTCACGCGGAATTTGCCCACGCCGAATCCGCTCCAACTCAGCTCCGGACAAAAGCAAATCGTCGGCGAACATCTGGCAAAAATGCTCAAGAGCCGCATCGCGTATCATCACAGCGGCCTGAGCTACGCCACGCGGGCCGGAGTCATCGAACCGCTGGCCAAGGCGGGGCAGCTTCGTGTCGTCGTGGCGACGATGGGCCTGGCGGCGGGCATCAACTTCTCGCTCCGCAGCGTCGCGCTCGCCGGCGAATCGTACCGGCGCGACGCCATCGAACAGCCGCTCCGTGCTGATGAGATTTTGCAAATGTTCGGCCGTGCGGGCCGGCGCGGGCTGGACGAAACGGGTTACGTGCTGATCACGGCAAACGAACTTCGCTTGCTCGATGCGCGACCGTGTCACTTGTCCCGCAGCGGTGCGGTGGACTGGAGCGCGTTGTTGGGATTGATGAGCGCCGCGGCGGACCAAAGCCGTGATCCGTTCACGGAGGCTGTGCGCGCGCAGGAACGCCTTTTTACCACCAAACCCATTTTCCTAGGCGTCGAGGAATCGTTGAAGCATCCGATCGTGCCCTGTGGTCTGCATACCGACGCGGAACGCGCCCGCCACGTCCGCAAGCGTGTGTGCGAGATGGTGAACAGTCGGGGAGAGTGGGAGACTTACCCGATGCCCACGGAAAAACCGTTAAGAGAAATAGTGGTGTTCCCTCACCCTCACCCCGGCCCTCTCCCCCAGGAGAGGGAGAAATCTTCGCCGTTTCACGAACCATCGAGCGCGGCGAAAGTCCCCAGCGACTCGCGATTTGCTGGCGACGCGCCATCGCCGTTCCCTCTCCCCGGGGGAGAGGGTCAGGGTGAGGGCGAGCGTCACACAAACCAGAAGCCGGGTTTTCGACACGTACTTTCCGAACCCGCCGCGCTCGAAAAAGTCGGCACGGGCACGCTGGTCGTTTTGTCCGATGACGAACATGGCAAAACCTACGGACGTGCCATCACCATTGCGGAACGGCTGAACGAGGACCGCGTCATCATTGCCAAGTGGGTGCGGCGGCTGACGAATTGGAGCGGACGCCAGGCACCGATGACACTTTGGAAGGAAAAGATCGCGCCGCTCGTCGAGCAACGGCTCGCGCAACAGAAGACGCCCGT
>CAZNOE010000866.1:0-2996 GCA_964574525.1 uncultured Bifidobacteriaceae bacterium | reverse complement strand
CTGGCTGAAGCGCTGTGGTTCTCAGGCGTTGACGACGCCCTGCCGGTCAGCGCGCGTCATCGTGCAATTCTCGACGAGCGCTGGAGCGCGTATCAGAAAGGCCGTGTCAAACGCGTGACGCTTTCGGAGTTGGAACGGCGGCTCTCCGGCAAGTGAGGACGCGGCCGGTCGAATTCCTGGAGTTTGTCGGGCTTGATCTCCGGCGGGCGCACGGCTTTTACAATTCCTGGCAGACTCGCGGGGCAGAGACGTTTCAAGAAAGGTTCCGTGAAACCATCGCCTGGATCGAATGGAACCCGGAACTCTTCCCACGGAAGTACAAAGGCTTCCGCAGAGCCATCATCCGCAAAACCTATTTCGGCATCTATTACGTGATGGAGCCGGCGGTTACCGTCGTCGTCGCGGTGCTGGACCTGCGCAGGGATCCAAGAGCGATTCGCCAACTATTGAAGGTGCGGATTGGCCGTCACTAAGCGGAGAAAGGCCCTATGTCGCCGCGATTTCTTGCGGGCCTTTGCCACCGTTCACCAGGAACAACGCGGCCATGCGCACGGCCAGGCCGTTGGTGACCTGCTCCAAAATCAGCGAGCGCACGCTGTCGGCGATGTCGCTGTCAATTTCCACGCCGCGGTTGATGGGGCCGGGGTGCATGATGAGCGCATCGGGCTTCGTCTGCGCGAGCCGGGCTTTGTTCAGGCCGAAGAGAGTCGTGTATTCGTTGATGCTGGGGAACATCGTCTTGCGCTGGCGTTCGTGCTGGATGCGCTACAGGTGAATGATGTCGGCATCGCGCAGGGCTTCCTCCACGTTGTGCGTGACGCGGCAACCCATTTGCTCGAAGGTGCGCGGCACCAGCGTCGCCGGGCCGCACAGCGTCACGTGCGCGCCGAGTTTGGTCAGCGTCCAGATGTTCGAACGCGCCACGCGGCTGAAGAGAATATCGCCGAGGATCGTCACGTTCAACCCGGCGATCTTTCCTTTCCGCTCGCGAATCGTGAACGCGTCGAGCAGCGCTTGGGTGGGATGTTCGTGCGCACCATCGCCGGCGTTGATGACGTGAACGTCCAGCACGCGCGCGAGGAACTCCGCAGCGCCCGCAGCGCTGTGCCGAAGAATGATGAAATCCGCATTGAGCGCCTCCAGATTGCGCGCGGTGTCTTTGAGCGTCTCGCCTTTCTTCAGGGACGAAGCCTCGGCGGTGAAATTGATGATGTCAGCGGAGAGACGCTGTTCAGCCAGTTCGAAGCTGATGCGTGTGCGCGTGGAGGGTTCGATGAAAAGATTGACCACGGTTTTGCCGCGGAGCGCGGGCACTTTCTTGATGGCCCGCTCGCCGACGGCTTTGAACGCGCGCGCGGTGTCGAGGACCGTCAGGATTTCCTCCGCGGTGAGCGATTCGATGTCGAGCAGATGTTTGCGATTCCAAGTCATGATCGGAAATGACGAATGACAAATGACGAATGGCGGGAAGGGCGATCATGGAGCAGGGCGCACCGCAGGTTTGGTGCTTTGCGACCCATCACCACCATTTGGCATTCGTCATTCGTCATTTTTTTCGAGTACGACTTCATCCTCCACGCCCGCTTCGCCGAAACGCACGTGGACTTTTTCCGCCAGCGCGGTGGGGACATTTTTCCCGACGAAATCGGCTTTGATGGGCAACTCGCGGTGGCCGCGATCAATGAGCACTGCCAGTTGAATGTGCTTGGGCCTGCCAAAATCATTGAGCGCGTCCATCGCCGCGCGAATCGTGCGCCCGCTGAACAAAACGTCGTCCACCAGGACAACCGTCCTCCCCGTCACGTCAAAGGGGATGACGGTGGGATGAACTTTCGGCGCGGCCCGTTGATCGAGGTCATCGCGGTGCATGGAGACATCGAGGCTGCCGCACGGAACCGGGCTTCCCCAAATGCCGGCGAGCAACGCGCTGAGGCGTTCGGCGAGCGGCAGGCCGCCGCCTTGGATGCCAACCAGCACGACCCGGTCGCCGGACTCGTTGCGTTCGGCGATTTCGTGGGCGATGCGCGTCAGGGCGCGCTGGATCGCAGCGGCGTTCAGGATAAGCGCGGATTCGGGCATGAAAAAAGCGAACGGGCCTTCCGGGGCCGGTTCGCGGTTGTGGCAGTGGTTGTCATGGCTTCCTTCGCGACCTCGCGGGGCCGCGTTAAAGGAGCGGTTCAGGGCAAATTACTGGTTCACCATCTGCCGGGCTTTGCGCCACTTGGAACGATGCCTGACGATCCAGTCCGTCAAGGCCCGCTCGAAGCCGATGTCATGCCCGGCTTTTTCCGACTCGATCCACTTGTGCCTGAGGATCTCGTCGCGTTCAGCCTGGAACTCGCGGTAAAGCGAGGAATTCTTCAGCAGATCGCTGGCCGGAAGGTCTTTCTTTTCATCCGACATACGGAAATAAAAAATTCAGTTCGCGCGAAAGTTACGCCTGCCCGGCTCGCCTGACAATTCAAATCTGCTGCCGAAAGCGATTGACCATTTCCCTGCGCTGGCATAACACACCAGCGGAAGATTTGACTTATGAAAACACCAGCTTTCAAAGCCTTGGCCGCCACGCTGATTATCAACTTCTGTGTGCTTGCGGCCTGCGCAGCCGAACGCGAGAAGGGCGCCTGGCAATCTCTTTTTGATGGCAAGTCCACCGCTGGCTGGCGCAGCTATGGCAAACCGGAATTCCCGAAGCGCGGGTGGGTTGTTGAGGAGGGTTGTCTGCATTTGCTCCCGAACGGAAACGGCGGCGACATCATCACCACGGCGCAGTTCGACAATTTCGATTTGCAATGGGAATGGCGCATTGCGCCCAAGGCCAACAACGGCATAAAATACCTTGTCACCGAAAGCCGCCGGGGAGCGCCGGGCCATGAGTATCAGATGATTGATGAAGCGACGGTAACGGACCCGAGACAGCAGACCGCGTCTTTCTATGACGTGCTGCCAGCCCAAAAGAAGACTCACGTCAAGCCCCCCGGCGAATGGAATCAATC
>CAZNOE010000865.1:0-2999 GCA_964574525.1 uncultured Bifidobacteriaceae bacterium | reverse complement strand
GCTAACTCGGACAATTCACCACGCTTTCCGCCCTGGCCGAGTGGTTCTCATTAACACCCTGCTTCAGCGCTTCAGCTGGGTGTTACTGGGCGGCGGCGGCTCCAACCGTTTCAACGGTTTCCCACACGCTGACGAAACCGTTGAAACGGTTGCGGACTTCCCCATCTCGCCCCACACCCAGCTAAAGCCGCTAAAGCAGGGTGTTAATGAGAGAGCCCCTTCCCGCCGCGGCAATGGGTGTGAAGTTTTCAGGCCAACCGTCGCCGATGATAAACCCGAAAACCGAAATTTAGCGAACGCGCTGCGCTGGAGGGACAGCGCGCTGAGCCGAAACGATTCAGTTCAAAAGGGAGCGCCCGCGTCACGCGGGCTGTCGTTGCCGTCCCGGCAACGACTTCCACCCTCCAATTTTTCCCGCACCAAAGAGTGGGTAAAATCCAGTTGGACGAGTATGTTCGGCGCGACGCCGAACATCGCACGCCGGAGGCGCGCGCTCCCCAATCCAACTGAAGCGCATCTCAATTTTTGTACACTTAGCCGCAACGATGCAGGTGGGTTTGGGGAGCGCACGCGTCCCGCGTGCTGCCGACGGCGTCGCGCCGTGGGCATCGTCGCACCATTTTGGCCGCACCGTTTGAGGAAAGAGATTGGTGTGACAAAGTTTGCGGCGCGACGCCGCAAACCACACGCCGGAGGCATGTGCTCCCGATCTTTAACCGCGAGGCCATGCCAATGCGGTTCCGCGCCTGAACCGCGCGGTGATGGCGCAGCGCACCGTCCCTGCCAATTTCGGTTTTCGGGAGAAAATCACTTGCACTTGAAGCCGTTGCTGTCTGAATACCGCTGACACCAGTCTATGAAATTTGAAATCCATTTGCTGTCCGGCGCCGTGGCCGCTTCGTGCGTGCTCTCCAGCCTCGCCGCCCCGCCCGAACTCAAACCCGAAGATCTGCCGCGCGTGCCGCCCGTGGAAACCACGAACGTCATGAAAACCTTTCAGGTCAAAAAGGGTTTCCATCTCGAAATCGCCGCCGCCGAGCCGCTCGTCATGGACCCCATCGAGATTTGTTTCGACGAAAATGGACGCGTGTTCGTGGTCGAGATGCGCGACTACTCGGAAATGCGGGACGTGACGCCGCACCTGGGCCGCATCCGGATGCTGGAGGACACCAACGGCGACGGCGTGTTCGACAAGGCGACGATTTACGCGGACGATCTGCCCTGGCCCACCGCCGTCATTTGCTACGACGGCGGCATTTTTGTGGCCGCCACTCCCGACATTATTTATTGCAAAGACACGGACGGCGACGGCAAAGCCGACGTGCGGAAGATCATTTACACCGGTTACGGTGCCGGCAAGGAACGGTTGAACATGCAGGCCCTGGTGAATTGCCTGCGTTGGGGACTCGACAATCGCATCCACGGCCAGACCGCCGGCAACGGCGGTCTCGTCAAACGTGCGGACGATCCCAGTGATCCGCCACTCGACTTGAACGGGCGCGATTTTTATTTCGATCCGCGCACGCAAAAGATGAACGCTGAAGCCGGTGGCGGCCAATACGGCCTGTGCTTCGACGACCGGGGCCGCAAGTTTGTGTGCAGCAATTCCCGCCACATCATGACGTTCATGTACGACGTGCGTTACGCGGAGCGGAATGCGTTTTACAACATGCCGGCTCCGTTGGTGGACATCCCGGTGGATGGTCCGGCCGCCGAGGTTTATCGCACCACCCCGGAAGAAGCCTGGCGCGTCATCCGCACCAAGTGGCGCGTGGCCGGAATCGCGACCGGTCCGATCGAAGGCGGTGGCCGCGCTTCCGGATATTTCACGTCCGCCACGGGCATCACGATTTATCGCGGTGACGCCTTTCCACCGGGTTACGCGGGCGACGCGTTCATTTGCGATGTGGGCAGCAATTTGATTCACCGCAAAAAAGTCCGGCCCAACGGCGTCGCTCTGGTCGCCGAGCGGCCACCCGATGAACAAAAGGTTGAATTCATCACGTCCCGGGACCTGTGGTTTCGTCCCGTCGAACTGGCCAATGCGCCGGACGGCTGCCTCTACGTCTGCGATATGTACCGCGAAGTCATCGAACATCCGTGGTCGTTACCCGAATCCATCAAGAAACTGATTGATCTGAATTCCGGCAACGATCGTGGCCGCATCTATCGCATCGCACCCGACGGTTTCAAGCCGCGCAAAGCCCCGCAATTCGGCAAAGCCACGACTGCCCAGCTTGTGGCCTCGTTGGAAAATCGCAACGCGTGGCACCGCGAAACCGCCGCCCGCCTGCTTTACGAACAACAGGACCAAGCGGCTGTGCCACTCTTGGTCAGGCTCCTGCAGGCTTCCCGGGCGCCACTGGCGCGGCTCCATGCGCTGCACGCGCTGGACGGTCTCGGTGCGCTGAAGGAAGCGCAAGTTCTGACGGCGTTGAGCGATGCGGATGCCACGGTCCGCGAGCATGGCATCAAGCTGGCGGAGAAGCTTTTCACAAACGGTGTTCCGACTGCGCCACTCTGGGCCCGGCTCCGCCAGTTGTCCGACGATTCCGACATCACCGTCCGCTATCAACTCGCGTTTACGCTCGGCGAAGTGAGGGGCAGCGAACGGATTACGCCGTTGGCCGTGATCGCGCGCCGCGACGTGGAAAGTTCCTGGACGCAGGCGGCGGTTCTTTCGTCATTGGCGGAAGGCGCGGGCGAAATGTTTTCCACATTGTCCGCGAATGTGCAGTTCCGCGATTCAATCGCGGGCCAGAATTTCTTGCGGCAACTGGCCGTGCTGGTCGGCGCCCGGAATCGTTCCGAGGAGGTGAGCAACGTATTCAGCTTCATCAACACGGTGGACGCGGGCAATCCCACCTTCATGTTCGCGATGACTCGCGCGCTGGCCGAAGGCTTGCAGCGCGCGAAACAGACGCTCGCCTCGCTGGGCGGCAATGTGCCGGATATTCTCCTCCTGGCCCAGGCGGCCGCCGTCAACAACACTCTGGCCG
>CAZNOE010000864.1:0-3004 GCA_964574525.1 uncultured Bifidobacteriaceae bacterium | reverse complement strand
CCACCGATCTTGCTGAAGCGGCTCAGCCGGTCGGTGATTTGCAGAAAGCCGTCTTCGTCCAGCGCCGCCACGTCGCCGGTGACATACCAACCGTCGCGCACGACCTCGGCGGTTTTTTCCGGCTTGCCGAGATAACCCTGCATCACGTTCGGCCCGCGCACGAGCAGAAGGCCAGGTTGTTCGACTGCCATTGGTTCTCCCGTCACCACGTCCACGATGCGCACGCACACGCCCGGCAGCGGGTGGCCAATTTTTCCGCGCTTGGCGCCGACCTGCCGGAAACCCGCCGAACGGAAATCGTGCGTGTTCACCGCAATGGCCGGCGCGCACTCGGTGCAACCGTAGCCTTCCACCGGGCGGATGCCGAATTGTTCGTCGAAAGCGGCGGCCAATCGCTCCGGCAATTTTTCCGCCCCCGCCATCACCAGTCGCAGGCTGCCGAACTGCTCCGGCTCGCAGCCGCGCAGGTAGAGCTGCAGAAACGTTGGCGTCGCCAGCAGGAAAGTAACAGCGTAATCGCTCACGAACTGGCCAACAGTCTTCGCGTCGAGCGGGTTCGTGTGATAAACCACACCCACGCCCAGGACCGCCGGCAGACATAGCGTGCCCGTAAAACCGAACGAATGGAAAAACGGCAGGATGCCCAGCAAGCGATCGCTCGCGTTCAATCCAAACACCTGCTCCATCTGCTCGATGTTCGAGCCGATGTTGTAATGGCTGAGCATGACCCCCTTCGGCTCGCCGGTGCTGCCACTCGAAAAAATCACCGTGGCGAGATCGTCCAACTCGATTTTCTTCTCGCGTCCGAGTGCGCGTTCCAGCAAACCGACCGGCAGCAACCACGCCATCAGAAACGCGGTGAGTTTTTCCGCAAGCGAAGGAGCGCCGGTCTCCGACCCGGCACGTTGCGCTTCGCCACCATCTTCGCGCCGGGTCGGAGACCGGCGCTCCTGCCCGACAACATCCTCCAAAAAAACCGTCTCGCACGCCACCTTCAGCTTTACTTTTTCCAGAAACAGCCGCGACGTGACGACGGTTTTGATTCCGCACTGGCTGATGCACGAAGCGAGCGTTTGCTCGGACACCGTGTAATTCAGATTCACCGGCACTTTGCCGCACAGCATCGCCGCCCAATTCACCAACGCGCCCGGCACGGACGGAGGCAAAAGCAATCCGACCATGCGCTGCCCAGCCCACACTTTTTTCAATCGCCGCGCGAGAAAGACCGTCCGCACCAGCGCCGAACCGAAGTTAACTTCTGGCGTTTGCGCGTCGGCCATCGCGAAGCGGAATGGATGGAGCCGCGCCGTTCGCACAAACGCACGATGCAGCGGCTGCATGTGTTCACGCCGTTCATGCCACGCGCCCGCCAACAATTCCTGCACCGCCTGCCGCACCTCGAACGGCGTCGCCATCGGCGGCAGCGGTTTGCCGTAGTTGACCGTGACCGGAAACGGAATGCGCCGCGGCAGCTTCCAGAAGAAGCGATGTTTCTCGAAGCTGAAGATGCTGCCCCATACCCCATCCAGCGCCACCGGCACGATGGGCGCGTCCACGTCCTTCATGATTTTTTGGAAGCCGCGGCGGAACGGCAGCATCTGTCCGATGCGCGTGATCTGGCCCTCGGCAAAAATGCACACCACCTCGCCCGCGCGAATCGCTTCGCTCGCCGTGCGCAGCGATTGAATCATCTCGCGCGGTCGCAGATCGGACGAGATCGGGATGGCGCGCGAAATTTTCGCCCACGGTTTGATGAGCGGCTTCTCGTAATTGCCCTTGAACATCAGGAAACGAATGGGCCGGTCGGTCGAAGCCTGGAGCAACACTGCATCCACCAAAGAAAGATGATTGCACACGAACAACGCGCCGCCGCGCTCGGGGATGTTGTCGCGCCCCAGCACGCGCACCCGGTAAATCGTCCGCGACACGACCCACAGCACGAGACGGAGGATGGATTCGGGCATAACGCACGCGATGGCGATTGTGCCCAGCAAACTCAATCCCGCGCCGACGACGAAAACGCCGGCTTGCTCCAGCTTCAGGATGTTGCGGAGAAAATAATAAAGTCCCGATGCCACGAGGATGCCAACCCAGGAGAGAAACGCAGACGCCGCGATGACCCCGCCCTTGCTGCCCGGATCAGGCCGGTGTTGCACCAGCGCGTTGACCGGCACGACGTAAAAGCCGCCCCAGAATCCAAGCGCCACGAGATTTGCCGCGAACGCGTTTGTCGTCAGCCCGGGCCGCGCGAGCAGTGCGCCGAAGATCGCCAGGCCCAGCGCACCAATCGGGACGAAGCCGACTTCGATTTTCTTGCCCGACAGGTAACCCGACGCCGCGCTGCCCAGGCCAATTCCCACGGCGAGCGCCGCTTGCAGATAACCGCTGTGCAGGTCGTCGAGCTTCAGCACGTCCTTGCCGTAGAACATCAGCGTGGGTTGCAGCAGCGCGCCGAGAAACCAGATGTAATTGCTGGCCAGCACCGCGATCAGGAGCACGCGGTCGCGGCGGACGATTTGGAATTGCGCCGATAGGTCGCCCAGGAAATTCAGCCGAAATTTTTTCGCCGGGTCAGCGGCGGGCAGACGGTTGATGCCCAGGCTCGACGCCGTGCCCACGCACGCCAACACCACCAGCAGCACGCCCGACCAGATTTGCGTGTCGCCGAACCGCTTCGACAGCGCGCCCGCCGCCACCGTGCCGGCGATGACCGACATGAACGTCCCGAGGCCGATCAATCCGTTGCCCCACGAAAGCTGTTTCTCCGGGAGCAACTCGGGCAGCAGCCCGTATTTGGTTGGACCGAAAAAGGCGCTTTGCGCGCTCATCAGGAACACGACGACCAGCAGCAGTGGAATATTGTTCAGCGCGAAACCGAGCACCGCCAAACCCATCACCACGATTTCAGCGACCTTGACTGCGATGACAATGTTGCGCTTGCTGTAGCGATCCGCGAGGTAACCGCCCGCCATCGAGAAGAGGATGAACGGCAGGGCGAACAGCG
>CAZNOE010000863.1:0-3009 GCA_964574525.1 uncultured Bifidobacteriaceae bacterium | reverse complement strand
GCTCGCTGATGTCTGGAAAAAACATGGCTACGTCGGGGTCTTCTTCGCCTCGTATATCAACGCGCCTGAAGACCTCGCCATTCAGTTCATTGGCCGCTCGCGGCCGAGGCGGGGTGATCCCCGCCCGCGCTGGATCAAGCATGTGCCGCCAGGTCACGGCGTGGCCGCGAGCCATCGCCCGGCGGGAAGCAATTGGGAACCTCCACTCGACCAGGGCTTCAATCTCGGCCTCGTGAGTGGCATTTCCGACTTCGAATACCTATATCCCTTTTACTTCGGGCGGTATGGCGAAAATGTGTTCGTGATGATGTTTGAAAAACCGGGCCCCGGAGGTGAATTGCGCTTTGCCCACTCGCCATCCGGCGCCGGACCCGGCAACCCGGCCTGGGACTTTGTTTATATGCAGCGCGATTACGCCGTGAACCGCGAATTTCGATTTCGTGCCCGCGCGGTTTATCGAAAGTTCAAGAGCGTGGAAGACGTGGCTCGGACGTACGAATCCTGGTCGGGTCAAAGAGTCGAGATTCCTACCGTGAAGTGAGTTCTTGTTCAGGCCCGTAACCGCCGGACGCAGAACAGACCATCACGGCGTTTCCAGCTCAGCGCCAATTCGCCCGGTTGCCGATGCGTTGGATCAAACAATCGCCACCATGAATATGAATCTGAAAGTGTCGCTGCCGGCTTTCGTTACCGTGCTGCTCTCGGGCCTTGCGGCACAGGCCCAATGGGCGTCGAACATCGTCCACATTGACACCGCGATGGTGATTCGCGGAAACCGCAGCCTGGAGGAAGTCGAGAAGGCCTACGCTGAAATGTCGCCGGTGAACTACACGCCGCCGCCGGGCCGGTGGAAACAACTTCCGCGCACCGCCAGGTGTCTGCAAAACGGCCCCGTGCTGCGCGTCGTCATGCTCGGCGACAGCATCATCACCGACACTTCGCATTCGGCCTGGGATTTGTTGACCCAGCGGCGGAATCCTGCTTGCACCATCGAAAAGGTCACCTGTGTTCGCGGCAGCACCGGTTGCTGGTGGTACAAGGACAACAACCGCGTCAAATCCCTCGTGCTTAATTTCAACCCGGACCTGCTAATCATTGGCGGCATCAGCCAGCACGACGATACCGATTCGATCCGTGAAGTGATCCGCCAGGTGCGCGATGGCGGTTGCGCCGCCGACATCCTGCTGATGACCGGAGCGTTTGGCGAAGTTGATCCGCGCGATGACAAACAATGGCAGGAACAGATTGATCCGGGCGGGAAAGATTACCGCGCGCGTTTGCGAAAGCTCGCCGGGGAAACCGGCTCTGCCTTCCTTGACATGTCGGCGGCGTGGGGCCGATACATTCGTGACCAGGACAAGGAACTCGACTGGTTCAAGCGCGACAAAATACACTCAAACGATCGCGGCCAGCAGATTCTCGGGCGCATACTGGATCGCTACCTCTCACCCGAAACCCGCGACGCGACAATACCGCGAAACGCCGAAATGAGACGCCGAATGCCCGGATCGTCCTCGCCACGGCACTCCGGAAACGGTCTATCGGCGATCCATCGGAGAGTTTTGTCCGAGATTTTGCGCGGTTCCTGCTAGTGGCGGCAAAGGCAAACTCCCTACTCTGTTCCACATCATGACTGAAGTGGACTCCAACTGGCAGTACTTTGGCCTCCAAGTCGTGCGCCTTGAAAACGATTTCATCCGGCTCGATGTGCTGCCGGAGGCGGGGGCGAAGATTTACAACTTCATCCACAAGCCGAGCGGAAAAAATCTGCTCTGGCAAAATCCACACATTCCTCCGGCGCGCCACGCGTTCGGCGCGTGCTTCGATGACAACTGGTCCGGCGGCTGGGATGAACTGATTCCGAACGACCTCCCGTGTGCTGCACCCGACGGGGATTTGTTGCCGGACCACGGCGAGGTTTGGTCGCAAGCGGCACAGTGGGACGTCCTCCAGTCCGGCGGCGATTGCGCAGAGGTGCGGTTCACGACGCATCATCGCGTGGTGCCGGTGCGATTTGAGAAGACGCTGACGCTGCGCGAGGGCGAATCGTTGTGCCGCATGCACTACCGCGTGACGAATCTGTCGCCCGCGCCTTATGAATTCAATTGGAACATCCATCCCGCAATGGCGATCTCGCCGGACACGCGGCTGGATGTGCCGGCGGACGCGGGCTGCACCGACCCTTGGCGCACAACTCAATTCGAAGGCTACGGCAAATTCCGCTGGCCGAACGTGACGGATCGTGAGGGTCGCGTCTGTGATTTGCGTCGCGTCGAGCCGCCCTCATCCGCCGTGGCCGATCAGCATTATCTGACCGGCGTGCGCGAAGGCTGGTATGCGGTGACAGACCGGCGCGCGCGCGTGGGTTTCGGACTGGTGTTTCCCACAAAAGTTTTCCCGAACGTCTGGCTGTTCCGCACGTTCGGCGGCTGGCGCGGACTTTACACGTTGATTCTCGAAGCCTCCACCGGCTGCTCGCGCGATCTCAAAGAGGCGCGCGCGAAAGGCAAGTGCGCCCGCTTGGCGTCGGGCGAGACGCTGGACGTGGACGTGCTCGCGGTGGCTTACAGTGGAGTCGCAAGTGTTTCACGAATTGAACCGGATGCACGGGTGATTCCCGGACACAGTCAACTCCCCAACACTTCCGGCCCCCATGTTTAACCAGCTCGATTTTCTCGTGTGCGCAGCCTACCTCGTCGGCGTGGTCGCGGTGGGGGTTTTTTCCTCGCGCAAACAACACGACACCGTCAGCGGCTATTTCCGCGCGAGCAATCAACTGCCGTGGTACGCCATCGGATTTTCCATCGTCGGCGCTGGCATCAGTTCCGAACAATTCGTCGGCGAGATGGGTTACGCCTACAAACTCGGCATGCCCGTCGCGAACTGGGAGTGGCTCGTCCTCCCGTCACTCTCCGCGTTGCTCTGGATTTTCGTCCCGCTCTACGTGCGCAACAACATCGCGACCATGCCCGAATATCTGGAGCGCCGTTTCGGCGGGCGGGCGCGGAC
>CAZNOE010000862.1:0-3014 GCA_964574525.1 uncultured Bifidobacteriaceae bacterium | reverse complement strand
GACGAGTCAATGCTCCCCGCAATCGTCCCGCGCGACATTGCGGTCACCCCCGAGCGCGAACGTGGGAGTTACGATGGCGACACGGCGATCAAACTTTACCTGCGCGAGATCGGCCAGGTCAAATTGCTCACGCCCCAGGAAGAAATCGCGTTGGCCGCGCGAATCAAGAAGGGCGACAAGAAGGCGCGCGAACTGATGATCAAGGCCAACCTCCGCCTGGTCGTCAAAATCGCCCGCGATTACGATGGCATCGGGCTGCCGCTCCTCGACTTGATCAGCGAGGGCAACATCGGCTTGATGAAGGCGGTCGAGCGGTTTGATCCGTCGAAGGGCGGCAAGCTTTCCACTTACGGCTCGTGGTGGATCAAACAGTCAATCAAACGCGCGTTGGCGAACCAGTCCAAGACCATCCGTCTCCCGGTCCACCTCGTGGACAAGATTTCCAAGATGCGCCGCGTGGCGATGCGCTTGCAGGAAGAGCTCGGGCGTGAGCCGACGGATGAAGAACTGGCCGAGGAACTGGGAACATCTTCATCCCGCGTGTCGCAGATGCGGATGGCGGCCATCCGACCGGCCTCGCTGGACGCCCCCATTGGCGACGAGGACTCGAACAATTTTGCCGAAGTCGTGCAGGACGAAAACGCGGACACGCCTTACGAGATGCTCGAAGACAAGACCGTGACCGGCATGCTCCAGGAAATGGTCAAGAGCCTTGATCCACGCGAGGCGACGATCCTGCGCTTCCGTTTCGGCCTGGACGGCGGCACGGAAAAAACACTGGAAGAAGTCGGCGAGAAATTCGGCGTGACCCGCGAACGCGTCCGTCAGATTCAAAACATCGCCCTGCGCAAACTCCGCAAGATGATTGAGAAGCTGGAAGCGACCAAACCGTGATCCGTTGAATCGTTAAATGTGTGATGAGTAGGAGTTCACCGAACCGATTTAACGATTTAACTCATTTAACGGTTCACCACCCATGACCAACGCCCATCCGACCGCTCAAGAAATCGAACGCGCCATCCGCAACGTTCCCGATTTCCCCAAAGCCGGCATTCAGTTCAAGGACATCACGCCCGTGCTCGCGGACGCGCGCCTGTTTTCGGGCACGATTGATTTGCTGACCGGCCAGTTCAAGCCCGGATCGGTGGACGCCGTGGTGGGCATTGACGCGCGCGGGTTCATCTTTGCCGCCGCGGTGGCGGTCAAACTTAATGCGGGTTTCGTGCCCGTCCGCAAGAAAGGCAAACTGCCGTACAAAACCCACGAAGAGGACTATGCCCTGGAGTACGGCACGGCCAGCGTCGCCATTCATGTGGACGCGCTGAAACCCGGCGCTCGCGTGCTGCTCGTGGACGACCTGCTCGCGACCGGCGGCACCGCAGCCGCAGCCGCCGCGCTGGTGAAACGGCTCGGCGCGCAAATTCTCGAAATCAACTTTCTCATCGAGTTGAGTTTTCTCCATGGCCGCGACAAGCTCAAAGGCTACCCGGTCCGCTCGCTCGTGGTTTACTGAGCGCGGCCGAAGCGAGTTCCCCTCCTTGGAGGGGTCAGGGGGGGTTGCCCAATTGGAGGAACTTCCCATCGCAGTCAGGGCCGCTCGACCTGGATGCGATAAAAACTCTCCCTGTTGGTTGCCGGCGTGTCGAGATAGCTGTTGGTAATCGCGGTCGGCGGGTTCGTTGTCAGCAAATTGGTCCATGCCCGCTCTCACCCCGGCCCTCTCCCCCCAAGAGAGGGTGTTGCAGTCGCACGATCCATTTTTTGCGGAGGCGCACCCGGCGGGCACTGACTCACGACATTCCGCGAGACGGAGAACGGTTCTCCCTCTCCCCGGGGGAGAGGGCCGGGGTGAGGGCGAGTGTTCCACATTTCAACTGCGGCATTTCGTTTTTTCCGCCGGTCATCCTCCGCGAAGTTTGGCGCCTTTCGCAACGCCCCAAAAAATCGCACGGGCAAGCGGAATAAATTCCGCGCTCCGGGGGGACTTGTTGGCCCTTGTCGTTTTCATGCGGAGCGGCTATGGTTCAAGGCATGAGTCTGGCTATCGAATCGGTGGAACGCGTTCCTTTGGTTGCGGACGGCAGCGGCGTGATCCACGTGGCGGGCACGCGTGTCACTTTGGACACCGTGGCCGAAGCCTTTCACGAGGGCGCGACGGCGGAAGAGATCGTCCAGCAATATCCCAGCGTGTCGCTCGCGGACGTGTATTCGGTGCTCGGCTATTTGCTCAGGCATCAAACGGAAGTGACCGCTTACCTTGACCAGCGGGCGGCGCAACAAGCCACCGTGCGCCAGGAAAACGAACGGCGGTTTGCTCCGCAAGGCGTGCGTGCCCGGCTCACGGCGCGGCGCGCTTGACCGCTTCGCCTGCACCCGATGATCGGCCTTGCGTTCGACGAGAATTTCAACCGTGACGTGCTGCGCGGCCTGCTGCGGCGCAATCTACGCCTCGACGTGATTCATATTCAAGAGGCCGGCCTGGCCCGCGCGGAAGACCCGGTGATTTTGGAATGGGCGGCGCAACAAGGGCGCGTGCTGATCTCCAACGATGTTTCCACCATTACGCCTGCGCGTATGCGCGCGTGGCGGCGGGCAAGGCGATGCCGGGCGTCTTTGAGGTCCCGCGCTCGGTCGCCATCGCCGTCGCCGTCGGTGTAGGTGTCGGGATAGTAGAGCGCGGCCGGACGACCGCCAAATGTCGGACCCCAGCCCGTGGTCCACGGCAGGTAAAATATGGTCACATTGTCGGTATTATTGAAAACAGACGAACCAAGGCCGGGAGCGTCACCTTGGAAATAGACTCCTGTCAGGCTGGTGCAGGAAGCGAACGCATAGTCCCCGATGTTGGTGACGCTGTTGGGGATCGTGACGCTGGTCAGACTGAAGCAGGCAGAGAAGCGGCTCGGTGTGCGGCGCGAAGGCCAAGATGGTTTGACACACGCCCTCACCCCGGCCCTCTCCCCCAGGAGAGGGTGTTGCAGTCGCACGATCCATTTTTTGCGAGAGCGCGTCCG
>CAZNOE010000861.1:0-3017 GCA_964574525.1 uncultured Bifidobacteriaceae bacterium | reverse complement strand
GGGTGATTGATGTTCGCCGGAATGATGGCGCGGCCGGCGGCAACTTCGCTGCGGACGAACTCGGGGGTGATCTCGGCGGGAATGCGCTGCGGGAAGCGGCGGAAAACGGAGGGAGTGTAGGGATTTTCGATTGCCGATTGCCGATTGCTGATTTGGGAACTGCCTTCGTGCTGCTTGCCGAGATCGTTGCGTTTGTTTTCGCGGCTCAAATCGCCAATCGCCAATTGGCAATCGGCAATCTTCATATTCTCGCGGATGGCGATGAATTCCATCTCGGGCGTGATGATGCCCTGCTTCGCATACCAAAGCTGCGTGACGGGATGACCTTTGCTCGCGCGCAGCGGCTTGCGACGCTGGCCGGGCAATCCGGGAAATTCCACGAGCCGATTCTTCTCCGCCTTACTCGCGAACTCCGCGTGCTTGCCGGAGAGATAACCATTGTCCATCGGCTTCACCTCGCGACCATCGAATTCCTCTACGTCGCCGCGCGCGTGAATCCACTTCGCACGGAGCGCGGGCAAGCCTTCGTCGGAGTTGCCGATGAATGCGGGATCGCCCCACGGGCCGGAGCAGTCATAAACGCGCATGGGTTCGTTCACCTCGACCGCGCCGGTGTAGGACTTTGTGGGTGTCAGTTCGATTTCCCGCATCGGCACGCGAATATCAGGATGGAGCGTGCCTTGGACATAAATCTTTTCGCTTCTCGGCAACTGTTCGCTGCTGTGGGGCTCGAAGGATTCTTTGGTCGCGATCATAATATGGTGACGAGTTGTTAAATATCAGGTGACGAGACCGGAAGGCGGCGAGAGTTGTCGAACTTCCTACGCTGGCATTACCCAGACAGGTTCAACGGGTCTCCCGAGACATCGGGACTCTCAGCCGTTCCAACGGCTCCCCAGTGACAAGCAGACTTTAGGGCGCTGACGGGAAGCGGTCAACACGCGAAGTGATCGAGGCCGAAGCGAAAAAAGCCCGCTCGCATCACACGAGCCGGCGTTCATAGGCCGAAGCAGGTTGATCAAGTCTGCTCAGGTCTCAAAGGATTTGCCGCAGCCACAGCTTTGGCGCGCGTTTGGATTGGAAATCTTGAAGCCTCCGCCCGTCAGCGCATCGCTGAAATCCACGACCGCACTGCGAACATATTTCGCGCTGAACGCGTCCACCAGCACCGAGACTCCATTCTGTTCGGTGGTCAGATCGCCGTCGCGTCTCTCGTCGAACGTCATGCCGTACTGCATCCCGGAGCAACCGCCTTGTTCCACATACACCCGCAGAAA
This sequence comes from uncultured Bifidobacteriaceae bacterium, assembly GCA_964574525.1. Classification (GTDB taxonomy): domain Bacteria; phylum Verrucomicrobiota; class Verrucomicrobiia; order Limisphaerales; family JADLHS01; genus WYBW01. The sequence goes on along the minus strand of CAZNOE010000861.1, from coordinate 1,740 downwards.
CTTGCCAGCGTTTTCGGGCCTGGCGAGCAGTTCCTTGACTTCCAGAGCTGCACTCGCGGTCAGGTTGATAACGGCTTCATTTGTCGTTGTATCAGTCATACGTGATTCCACTTGAAACTACGCCAAGGGTCAACGCGGTGTCAAACGATGGTATCAATTGTTTTTGTTCTCCAGATGCTCCTGGACTTTCGCGCGTTTCTTTTCCAGCGCTTCCTTCATCTGCGGCAGCAGATACAGCAAGCGGTCGTAAAACCTTTCCGCCTGGGACCATTCCTGGAAAGGCTCAGACTCCACCACCCGCGCGGCTCCGAGGCCAGCTTCTTTGACCCAGAATAAATCCGGTATTTCGCCCTCGCGAAGATTTTTCTCATGAAACACGTCGAGATAATTGTCCCGCGCCAGCTTGAGCAAAGCGGTTTTTTCCGCGCCGCTTTTCAGCCCCGCCTGCTTTTCCGCCACCAGCGCCAGGCCGACTTCGGCCTGGCTGCGCGCGGTCGCGTTGGCGTATTGAGAACTGATGACTTGTTGATACGCATTCGACGCCGACTCGTAATATCGTGCGTCCTGCGCGCCGAGTTGGAAGTAACACTCGCCAATCTCCCCCCAGGCCAGCGCCGCGTGTTCGGTGGCGGGATAGCGCTCGTAAATGGTGCCGAACACCCGGATGGCCAACTTGACGTCGGAGCCGGGATTGTTGGTTTCGCTCAATTTGCGGAACATCAGCACGCCGCCGTAGGCGAACGTGGCCTGGATGCGAATGTCGACCGGGCAATTCGTGTCGCTGGTCAGTCGCGTGAAATGATCAATCGCATCTGCATACACGATCCTCCCCACCGCCGCGCGCCCGGCCATTAGGAGCGCCTCGTTGGCCAGCTCCGACGTTGGCCAGGTTTGAGATAATCGTTTATAGCTCGTCTCTGCGGACACATAATCCTTCTGGCGGTAATAATAGTCCGCCACCCACCACTGCGCCAGCGGCGCGAGGTCGTTCGTCCCAAACTGCGCCACGAGATTTGTCAGTTGCGTCAGTGCGTTGGTCTCGTTGCCGGCGTGGTAATTTGCCAGGGCACGATAAAACTCCGCTTGTGGCCGAAGCCGATTTGTCGCGAATTGCCCGATCCAAGTGTCGTAGGCGCCAATCGCTCCCGGCCAGTCGGCCTCCTGCTCGCTAGTCTGAGCGATGGCCAGTTCCACCTCAGGTCGCAACGGGGAACTTGGAAACCACTCAATGAATTCCTTGAATCGGGCCCGGGCCCGGGCCGGGTTTTCCGCGTCGGCGTAGCCTTGCCCCACCAATAGGATGGCCCGGTCCGCCACGAAGCTGTGCGGATATGATTGCAGGATTTTCCGCATCGAATCTTCGGCGCCGGCCACGTCTTTCCGACCCAGGCTCGCGCGAAGCATCTGATAGCGGGCTGGCAGCATTAAAGCTTCTTTCACCAGCGGCAAGTCGGCCGCTGCGTCCAGCGCGCCCTGGTAATTCGTCAACGCCCCGGCAAAATCTTTCTGCGCCAGAAGTCCGTCGGCCAATTTGAAGCGCGCAATCGCCAGGTCCTCCGAAGCCGGCAAAAGCGCTGCGGCCACTTTAAACGCCTGGATACTGTCTGGAAAATTGTTGGAGACCCAGAAGCACCAACCTCTGCCAAGTTGCGCCTTGCCCACGAACACGCTGTTGGAATACACGCTGATGAGCCGGTCGAAATTGGTCAACGCTTGTTGCCAATGGTTCGTGGCGGTCGC
>CAZNOE010000860.1:0-3018 GCA_964574525.1 uncultured Bifidobacteriaceae bacterium | reverse complement strand
GCCTCGACGGCGTCGCCGAACGGGTTCGCGCGCTGCGGCGATTTGGTCAGCGTGCAGACGCGATGACCAGCCTTCAGCAGGCGTGCGGTGATGTATCTGCCGGAATAACCGAACGCACCCGTGACAACGTGAAGTTCCTGTGCCGCCATGGCTGTCGGGTCAGCGGAGTTTGACCCGCCCAAAGCTCATGGTTTGCGGCACGCCTTCGCGTTGGCCGAGCAGTTCCAGTGTGTCCGACGGCGGCGACCCTGCGCGCGCCGTGGCGGTGAAATAACTCGTGAAGGGCGACTTGAAACCAACCTTCATCGGTTCACCCGTTTCGCCACCGGTAAGGATTTCCATCACGCGATTCTCCGACACGCGCTTGCCCGCTGCGTCTGACCCGTGCACGTAACAAATCAGGAACAGGCGATTGTCCGGTGTCGCCTGAAGCCGCGGGGCGGAGGGGAATTCGTTTGATTTTCCCGCTTCGGCAGTGAGCAAAGATCGGCGAACGACAACCTTCCCATTTCGGACAGCGGCGTAGTTAATCGAGTGGCTCTGTTTGGCGTCAGGGTAAAACTTTTCACGCAATCGCTCGTCCAGCGCTCGTTCCGTCCAGACGATGTGCACCGTCCCGTCTGGGCCGACCCAAAGATCGCCGGGCGAAATCCAGCCGCACGTCTTGTCGCGGCTCGCAATCTCAATCCACTCCTGAAACTTTCCCGTTGTGATGTCCGGACACCACGTGAAGAACAGCCGCCGGAAATCATAATCCCACTCGTTGCCGGTCAGTTGTTTCTTGAAGGCGCGCCATTCCGGATACGGCTCGACGATGTCGCTGACCCCGCAGAAATAGACCGCGCGGTTTTTCAGCATCACGTCGGGATAACAAACGCGGATGGGCTGCGGCTTCGGATAATCTTTCCCGTCAGGCCACGGTAACTTGCCATTGAACCATCGCCCCGCGCGGTCCCGAAACGCCCATTCGGCGTGCGTATAGCCGATGTTTTGGAACAGGATCAACTCGCGATCCGGTCCATCAGCGGCAAAGCTGCGATAGGAATGTTCGGTGAACGCGGGCTTTTCGTCCCACACCGGAAGAAGCGTTGTGAAATCGCCCTCCGCCGACTTCGCGGCGAATTCCAGAATCTCCGGCCGCGCCGGTCCGCTGTAGGTTTCGCGGTTCGTGACAAGCGTTGGGTTTACCGACAGAAACAATCTGCCATCTGGAAAAGCCGCGAGGGGGCACGGCTCGCGTGTGCGGCCGACGTCATCTGCTCGCAACAATTTCCACCCGCTGCGCTCACGCTTGAAGAGCGTCCAGCGACAGTTGTTGAGCGGCTTAGAGTCCTTCAACATTTCAAGGCCGCTCGCGAAAAGGTCATCGCCAATGCGCACCAGGCAGGTTGACCCGCTGCACCACATTGGCCCTGCTCCGTTGTTGGCCGGCTCATAACTGTAAACGTCCTCTTCCAGCTCAACCACAGGCCGAAGTTTGACCGACGTTAGTTTCCCTTGCGGCGACTGGAGGTCCGCAGCCCTTGCATCAGCACACCCGATCGAGCGCAAAAGCGCGAGGGTCAATGAAAGCAGGCCGACAAAGCCGGGCAAGCGGGCTGAGGCGCGGTGGAGCGGCGGCGACGTGGTTGCGCTCATGGTCTTCATTCCACCGATTCAAGCGGTTGATCGCCACCAAGGCAAGCGGGACGATGCTGATGCGTCCGAGAACTTGAAGTGTCTTCGCTCCCCAATCATGTCCATACCCGTCGTTGGGTTTCTGGAGTCAATCGTCAGAAACGTGCCGAGCTTGCACCGAACCGGGAGACCGATTCGGCAGGCCACGCCCGGTTCCACGGCTCACGTCTTCAATTTGAAAAACCCTATCGCGTTTTCACGGAAGATTTTTGTGGCAAGGCGTTCCGCATCGTCTCGGCAAAAATAACCGGCGCCGATTTTCTCCTGCAGTACCTCGCCGATCAAGCGCCGTGCCCATTTCATCGCGCCGTAGGTTTCTTCCACGTGCCAGTTGTCGCCACCGATCATCAGACGTGATTCGTTGGGCAGCACTTCGATGGCCTCGTGCAGCGCGAGCTTGAAATGCGACGGGCTGATCAGCAGCGACCAGGTGAGGTCAAGCCAGATGTTGCGATACACGAAGGCGAGTCCCAGCAAGTCACGGCTCCAGGGATAGGCCAGGTGCATCAAAAGGAAGCGTGTTCGCGGATGGCGCTCGATCAGTCCGGCCGCTTTCATTGGGTGCGAGCCGCGGATGATGGCCGTTCCTAAATGCATCTGCACCGGAATGTCGCGTTCGCCCGCCAGCCGGCAGAGGCGGTCAACGACCAGATCGCTGAAAGCCTTCTTCTCCGCAGGCGAAGGAGATGGCTTGCCCCAGGCCTGGCGAGCCAGTGTTTCATCCGGTTCGTCGAACGCTACGTCCCGGTCATAAGCCAGCGCGTTCTTCAGAGCGACCTGATGGCGTGGACCAAGACCGTCCACGAGCTTTTCCAGTGCGACGAGGTAGCTTTGCAACGAGTCGGCGCGGAGGCCGCAGCGGCCTAGTAGAGCGTGAGCGCGATTGCCGTTGTGGTCGCAGGATTCCGGATGCCAGCCGCAGGCGAAAGCGTTGATGCGCATGACGGAATTGTAATTGCTCCCCAACGTGCCTGGCGCATCCAGCAACGGATCGTTGTACGAGTCGGTGATCAAACGCTCGATCCCCGCCCGTCGCATTACCTGCGAACACCACTCCGGACGGCGATGATGTTTTCGCACCGCGTTGTCCAACGCCCGCCAGGTTTTGCGGGTAATCACCAGCTCGCCCTCACCGTAGAGTTCAGTTACTGCGCCGACGAGATTCCGGACGAACATCGCGGAGCCGCTGTTTTCCAGGAATGGCGCGAGCGCCTCCCAAGTCGTCGGTCCGGTTTCCGCCAGCATGGGATCGCGGTCACGGCTCTCCGAAGGCAGCGCATAGGGCCGCGCCTGCGTCCAACCGGCGTAGCTTTGCCGGAACAACTGGATAAGGTTGACGTC
>CAZNOE010000859.1:0-3020 GCA_964574525.1 uncultured Bifidobacteriaceae bacterium | reverse complement strand
CGGATGTCCGCCTGCGGGATGCCGACTTTCGCCAGTTCCGCGCGGATGAATTCCTCCGACACGCCTTTGTCCACGAGCAAGTGCATGGATTGGCCGAACACCGTCGCCGTGCGCATGCCCGGCAGCCGCCGCAACGCCTGCAAGCCCACCGTCACGTGATCGCACGTCACGTCAATGCGCTTGGCGTCCGGCGGATTCACCACGGGCAATTGCTTGAGTTCGTCCGGCTCGCCGCACACGACGAGTTTCGACATGTGAATGTAGCCCACGTGCGAACAACGCTCCGCCTCATCCATGTAATGCGTGGTGACGAACAGCGTCATGCCGATGCTCGAAAACTCGAAGAGCAAATCCCACAACTCGCGCCGCGCCACCGGATCAATGCCCGCCGTCGGTTCGTCGAGGAACAACACGGTGGGCTCGTGCATGAGCGAGCAAGCCATCGCCAGCCGCTGCCGCCAGCCGCCGGACAGCAGACCCGCCCGCCGTTCGATGTACGGCTCAATGTGCGTCTGGGAGACCAGTTCGTCGTAACGCCTTTTGAGTTCCACACCGCGCAGACCGTAAAGGCGGCCATAGAAATTCAGGTTTTCATGAACCGTCAACTCATCGTAGAGCGAAAACTTTTGCGACATATAGCCGATGAGCGGTTTGATCTCGGTCGTTTGCTGCGCCACGTCAAAGCCCGCGATGCGCCCATGCCCGTCGCTCGGCTCCAGCAAACCGCACAACATGCGAATGACCGTGGACTTGCCCGACCCGTTCGGACCGAGGAAACCAAAGATCGAACCCTTGGCGATGGAAAATGAAATATGATCCACTGCCGTGAAATGGCCGAAGCGCTTGGTCAGGTTTTCACATTCTATCATGGTTTCGGCGGGCATGAATTCAACTTTGCCCTGTGCCTTGAATGATCTTCGCGGCCAATTTTCCACATAGCTCGGTCAAGTGGTATTCAAAGTCGCGCGAAACATCGGCAAGCGCATATTTGGCGTGAAGTGCCTCGTGCAAAAGTATGCCTGCATAGCTTTCTAAACTTTTCAATTGAGACCGTTTGATGATGATCCAACCATTTGCGGGATCCCATAGGCCTACTGTTTCACGAGATGAAAACGCGCCTGAACTCATTGTTTCGGAAATTCGGATGTCGCGGATGATATTTGGCCGCCCGCCAAGGTAACTGAGAATGCGTTCGGTCTGTTTCCAGACGGCGCGCTCAGAAGGAGAAAGTTGGTCAGGCGAAATCCAACGAAATTGAAATGATTCGTTGTGTTGGCGGATGAAAGCGTTAACGGCAGTTACGGGTTGCCCCGCGAAGTCGGTGATTCCGTCAATTTTCGTCGCCAAGTTTTCTGTCACCGTAAGAACCTGAAATCCTGCTGAACGAGCTGTATCAGCTAAATCGGGTCGCTGCACCAAATCGGAACTGCTGATAAACAAAACTTTTTGTTTTGCACTTAAGATGCGGACGGCGTGTTCTTGAACATCCAGCCACGAAAGTTCGTCGTGAGCGTCCCCCACCGTTGTTTTTTGTAGGTCGTCGGCTAGAGCTTGCGCGACAGCTTCGGACTGGCAGGAGAGTAGGATGGAACGGACACGTTCAGAGTAAGCTGAGCGGCCTAGATTTTGACGCTCGCGGTTCAGCGATTTCTTTATCGAGGCGTTTATCGCAGTGATGTTGTAGCTGAAGAGAAAATTACTCTCGCCGGCCACTTTCATTCCATTGATGTAAATTCCCGCGCCGCCAGCTTTGTTTGGAAACACACTGCCATAACGTGTTTCTTCCAGCGTCTGCGCCTCCGAGAAGCACAGGAATAAGTTTTTGGCTGCTGCAATGTCTGGCTCGCTCACTCCAAACACACAACAGTCTGTCCCTACGATTTCTGGGTCGGATGGTTCAGCTACGGTAGCGTGGAGGGTTACAAGTTCCTCGAACGAATGTTTGCTGACACGCGCCAGGCTGATGTCGCCATGCCGCGACCGAATCAAAACAGTGATGCCTCTGCGGTCGAATGTGGCCAGTGCATCTTTTAGGCCGATGCCAAATTTTCCGATCAGGTTTGCGTGTTCTAGCTTCTCAGGATTTTCAGTCTGAATTAAGTCTTGGTAGCGAAGCCCGCGTCCGAAGTCGCGGATGTGCCACCAGCCTGCTTCGTCCTGAAAAATTACTGGCTTCTGCGTATTCGTGAGAATCTGCTCATCAATTGCGTTGGCAATTAGTTCACGAACGGCGTGAAAGACTTCCCAGTTCTCCAGAATTTTATCAATGTTGAGGTCGAAGTTTTTCATTTCACCCGTTTCGCTTTTTCGCCGCCTGCGTCAGCACCAGATATTTTTCGCTCGCGACGACTTTGCGTCCGCTTTTCTTTTCCCGTTCGAGCCGGGCATTGCCGCGCTCCGAATCAGTAGTGATACCGCATCTGCGCCAGCTCTACGCCGCGTTCAGTGACGCGATAGACGATGCGGTGCTCCTGATCAATTCGCCGCGACCACCAACCGGCCAGCGCGTGTCGTAGCGGCTCAGGTTTGCCGATGCCAGAGCGCGGATTTCGTTTGATGTCCTTCAGCAGTTCATGAATCCGCCTGACAACCCTTTTGTCCGTCTCTTGCCAGTGTTGATATTCCTCCCAAGCCTGATCGGAGAAGATCAGGTTCATGAATCGAGGGCGAGTTTGCGGCGTTTGCCTCTGCCGTTGGCCAGTTGCTTCGTGGCCGCCAGCAATCGGCGCGCATTGGCGGGGCTTTTGAGCAGGTAGGCGGTTTCCTCCAGCGCCTTGTAATCGTCGAGCGCCATGATGATGACGGAGCGTTGCTTCTGCCGGGTGATGACCACCGGTTCGTGGTCGTCGCAAACCCGGTCCATGGTGGCGGCGAGATTCTCGCGGGCGGCGGTGTAACTGATCGTGCTCATGCTGGACAGATATTTGTCCAGATGGGTTTGATTGTCAATTCGCCGCCTGCAACATGTCGTGTAGTTTTCAAAAGGAGACTTTAGTGTGCGAACAAAAGGAGACAGCTAA
>CAZNOE010000858.1:0-3024 GCA_964574525.1 uncultured Bifidobacteriaceae bacterium | reverse complement strand
GAGGCGAAGGTGAAAGTCGTCAGGAGTCAGTAGCCAAAACCGAGCACCGCCCGCGTCTTCCGGCGCGCCTCCCGGGCGGAATCGAAACTCCAGATCACCACCTCGCGGAGGCTCGTCTCGCCGTCAATGCGTTGCTGCAAGCGCCTGCTAAACCGGCGTTTCCACACACCGTGCATGCGTCACGAATCGCGTATCTGCTTGTTCTGCGCCTTCGCAAACATCGTGTTGAATCGCTCAATGAACGCTTTTGCCTCACGAAGCCTTTGCCGCTGCGTCAGGTCTATCCGGTTGAGAGCAATCACGCGGCGGTGGACTTCCTGCGCTTGTGAGATCATCTTTGTCGGCAGGCTCATCTTCCATCCGCAGACCATACCATTCAGCTTGTGAATTGCTTGCAGGTCGTCGTATGACAAGGCGAACACCGGCGCAGAACCACGCGCTGGAGACAACAGAGCCTTGCGTTTTTCTTTTTTTAACATCTCATCGAACTCGAACCCGGTTATATTGACCAATGATTTTCGTTTCATAGGCGGCTCTGTGTCTCAGCTTGGGTCGTTAGGCCAATACGCGGTCGCGGTATTTTCCGCCTTCCCGCGCTGTGCCGTGATCGTATGAGAATTTCATCGCCTCGACATCTTCGTAGAACAGCCAGTGCTCCATGTCCTCGATTTTTACGAGTCGCCGCAGGTTTGGTTCACCCATCAGCCATTCAAACAGTTGGACGAGATACCATCCGGGTTCAGGGTTGCCGACCACGACGCCTTGCCATTCCACTTTGCCGCGGAGGAGATCGAGGAGGGCTGGAGTTCGTCCATGGTTTTTAGCCGAAACTCATAAACTCAGAAAGCGGTTTTGTCCGGTTCGTTCAATACGTTCAAGGTTTATCCGTCGTTGAATCACAGTTAGGACTCTGATCGTCCCATTGAGAGTTATTCACGAGATCACGCATGACACCGATTGTTCCTTCCTCGCTGATTGTTTCGAGCAGCGCGGATGCCCATTCGACACGTTCGCGGTCGTTGAGCATCCTGATTGCATCGGAGAGGTCCACTTCCACTGAGATATGTGTTTTGAGTTCCATCGCACGAGTTAGACCCCTAGAACCCCACACCCATTCCACCGCCATCAATCGCGCCGCCTCCATCATCATCTTCGCCGTAGCTCCGACGACTGTATTGGGGCATCGTGTATTCGCCGCGAGCTTGAGTTCTACCGCAGCACTCGCACGGATGCGTCACATGGTTTGCACAGCCGGGATGCTGGCAGGGTTCGCCGTCTTTCAGGTCTTTAGTTGGTTTCATACGTCGTGGTCTAACCATGCGCTGCAGGCAACGTCTGCCCCGCCTTTCTGCGCTCCATCGTTGTTGGTATTCACAAGTTTCCTTTCCGCTCGACACGCACTGCCGGGGCAGCCGTGCCTGAGCTTGATTCGTTGGGCCGCGTTGGCGGCGCGGGTGTCGCGCCGGTAGAAGTAAGAAATGATGTTGGTGTCAACCAGCATGGTCGCTTCAGTTCACCGGGGTTTCGGCGTGCCAGCGTTCGAGGGCTTCATCGAACCCTTCCCAGTCCTGCGGCTCGCCGGGGCCGTAAAGGGTGGCGATATTCGTGACGGGCTGAACGCCTTGGCGGCGGGCGTATTCCTCTGCCGATGGGCTTTCCCAAAAACCGTAGGTCCAGGTTGACGCCTGGGGCCGGGATCCCCGCCATTCGTCGCATTTGGCCTCTGGATGTTCGGGGCTGATTGGCCCAACCAGTCGCTGCACCGAATGCCGGGATTGCGTCTCAGTTGTATTCATAGCGTTTTTGGCCCGGCATCGGTGAGCTTGTCGTTATGCCGAAGGCGTCGGTAGGCTTCGATTGCTTCCTGCCAGTTGTGCCACCCGATTCTTCGGATCGGCCGACTTGCACGCGTCAGGCGGCGTTCCTTCTTTCTCGCGGTTGCCCAGCCGTTCCCGCCACTCAGCGGGCGGCGTTTGGCATTTCCGCTTGCTGGTCGTCACGACGCACGGAGCATCGCCCAGCTTGAGTTTCACTTCGGGCAGGTCTTTCATCGCCACGCCCACGATGTAGAAGCGTGTTCCCTTTTCCGCCAGATGCCCGAACCACCATTGCGGCATTATCAGCGTGTATCCGCCCCACGCATCACGCTCGCCGGGTTGCGGCAGCTTTTGATCTGCCCACAGCCGCGAGCTTATCGGATGCTCCAGCACCCCGCCGCACTCACGCACGACCTTGACGGCATGGCGGGCGAGGTCTTTCTCGTCAGGCCGTGGTTTCGCCAGATGCGCGAGAGCAGACCACGCACGGCACGGCGGATGAGCCACCACTGGCATCCCGCCCGGAAAGTTTCGAGCATCGCGGGTTGCATCCCACACGTCGCAGCCTTCAAGCGTCTTGTAGATGGAGTCAGACCGAGCATAGAGAATCGCAACGGGTCGGCATAACAAGTCGCTGGAGGCAACAGCCACCCCGCGTTCAGGTTGTCCAACGTCTATCAGCGGCCCGCCGTCGCTAACCTTATCGTTCGGTGTGGCGTCCACGCTCAGACCATGAAGCCCGACCCTTGTGATATGGAGGTTTCTTCCTACGAGGGTGAGTCCTCTATATTTGCGCGCCACCTTCACTATGCGGCCTTTGCGATATACGTCGCCGCCTACTGTGCGGAGTTGTCGTTGCAACTTTACGCGCCTTCCTTTCCACCACGTTCCCGGCTCGCGCTTGTAGTGAGCCGCAGGCTGCCACACCGAACCATCTGCGTGGAGCGAACCGGCGTTGGCCTCTTTGGATTGTTTCATAAAGTTTTTGGTTGGCGTGAGTCCGGGGTCGCCGGTCGCCGTCCAATGTACGGCATTCGCGGCCAAGCGTCAACAAGATTTCTGAAAATAATTCTTGACTCTTTGACGCCGATGCCCGACAAAAGCGCCCAGATGAAGTTTGATTCGAAAATCACCGTGCGATTACCCAAGCGGTTGAAGAGCCGATTGAACGGAGAAGCTCGCCGCCGAATGTTGAAAGCGGCCGACG
>CAZNOE010000857.1:0-3024 GCA_964574525.1 uncultured Bifidobacteriaceae bacterium | reverse complement strand
TGAGTTCCAGCAGCGTGCCGATCTCGACCAGGATTTGCGCGACGCGATCTTTGTCCATGCGCGAAATATAGGTTCCCAACGCGCGGTTCAAAGTTCTTTCTGCTCGTCTTGATCTTGAGCGTAATCTTAATCTTGCTCCCGCCGTCCGAGATCAAGAACAAGACTACGATTGAGATTATGAGTCGGAGAAAAAGCCTCCCTGTCGCGCTGACGATCGCCGGTTCGGACAGCGGCGGCGGCGCGGGCATCCAGGCCGATCTGAAAACTTTCGCTGCCCTCGGAGTCCACGGCACAAGCGCCATCACCTGCGTCACCGCGCAAAATCCCCGGCGCGTGACCGGCATCCAGGCAATTCGTGCCGACATGGTGCGACGGCAAATCGAAGCGGTGTTCGATGAACTGCCGCCCGCCGCAGCCAAGACCGGGATGTTGTTCTCGGCGGAAGCTATTTCCGTGGTGGCCGGCTTTTTTTCGCATGGCAAACGGCCTCCGTTGATCGTTGACCCGGTGATGATCTCCACCAGTGGCGCGATTTTGGTGAGACCAGCGGCGCTCCGGATTCTCCAGGAGCAGTTGCTTCCGCACGCGACGCTGGTGACGCCGAACCTCGACGAAGTGGAACTGCTCGTCGGCTGCAAGCCGCGGATGGTGGAGGACCTGCGCGAGGCGGCGCGGGAGATTCACCGACGGTTCGGTTGCTCCGCTTTGGTCAAGGGCGGTCATTTGCGGTCATCGAAGGAGGCGACAGATGTTTTCTACGACGGGCGGAAAGAAATATTGCTCCGAGCGCCGTTCGTTCGCGGTGTTTCCACCCACGGCACCGGTTGCACGTATTCAGCAGCCATTGCCGCCTGGCTGGCACGAGGAAGCGATCTTCCTACCGCAGTCAAACAGGCCAAGCGTTTTGTCACTCGTGCCATTGCTGGAAGTCAGCGGGCGGGTCGTCATTGGGTGCTCAACAGTTCCGCCTGATGCGATCACGAATGCACGAAACTTTGTCGCATATGCGACAAAGTTTCATGCGACCGATTTTCGCTAAGTCAGATCACAGCCACTGCTTGAGCCGCTCGCGAAGAATTTGCCGCGCCCGATACAACCGCGACTCAATCGCCTTCGGAGTCGTATCAAGTATCGCCGCCGCTTCGGCCATGCTGCGTTCCTCCCATTCGCACAACACGATGGCTTCGCGCAAATCTTCCGGCAAACAGCTCACCGCGCTGCGCACGGCGGCGGCGCGTTCGGTGGCCAGCGCGGTTTCGCTCGGGGGCAGCGCATCGGACGGCAGGACGTTGCCAAGGCTTTGCCCCGGCGTGTCCGTTTCAGCATCAAGCGAGACGTTCGGATGCCGGGTGCGCCAGCGGAAATGATTTCGCGCAAGGTTCGCGGCAATGGTGTAAAGCCAGGTGGAAAACCTTTCGCTCGTCCGGAAGCTGGCCCGGGCGCGATAAACGCGGAGGAATGTTTCCTGCGCCAGGTCGTTGGCGTCGTCCTCGTTGGCCAGCATTCGGCAGAGGAAGTGAAATACCGATGTGGCGTGGCGCTCCATGAGGTCGTCGAGAGCCGGATCGTGGCCGGCGATCAACCGCTCCATGTCCGCCCGGTCGCAGGCGTCGGCTTCACTCGTGTCCATGCGATTGGCCTGCCGCACCAGACATGGATTCTTCAACTTGTTCGTGTGCGCCGAGCGTGATGCGTTTCATTTCGGCCAGGTAGCGTTGCCCCTGCTCCGGCGGCATGGCGCGGCTGACTTCAACGAAGTGTTGAAGCATTTGCAACTGGCATTGGGCGCGGAGCAGCGCCAGCTCCCCTAGTTTTTTCCCTACAGGCTCACGAACGTCGGCGGCGTTGGTCGCATCATCCAACGCCGCCGCCACTTCGCGCTTCTTCGCGGCGATTTCTTTGCACATCGCGGCGCACTTGGGCAAATAGCCTTCGTGGAGTTTTCGGACGCGCGCCATCTCCGCATTGCTCAGGCGAAACTCCTGCTGCAACCAGCCAAGTTCGTCCGTGGACGACGAGACGCAGCAAACGCTCTTGCCGGCGAAGTAGGAACTCGTAAACAGACCAGCGCACAAAGCCAGCGCCCCGAGCACGATGATCAACGAGCGGTTCATGCGTCAACGAAGTGAATTCGGCGCAACGGCAGCAAGATAACGGGTCTGCGCTTCGTGGCGTGTGAACTGATTGCCTGCGTGTGCACCCCACAACCCGCCCGCAACGATCAACACCGCAACCACCGCAAACGCAGGCCGTGGTCGCAAAACCAACGCCGCAAGCGTGTCGAGCCAACTCGGACCGGAAGTTGAACAGGCCGTCGCTTCGGTAGCTTCGATCCGCCGCCAGACTCCTTCCTGGAAACGCGACGGCAGCGACGGCGCCGAGCGCGACTCGCGCAACAGTGCGCTGAGTTTCGCGTCTTCTGGATTGATGTTTGAATCTTTCATCGGCCAAGGAACGGCGGACTTCTCATCCGCCGCCCGCAGTTTATGTCCATCCTCGATTTCAGACAATCCCGCAAACCGTCAATGCTTCGCGCAGCAAGCGGCCTTCGCCGTGCAACATGATTTCGCCGCGACACAGCATGCGCCCGCGACCGCAGGCTTTGGAAACGTCTCGGCCCCTCGTGGGCTGGCAATCACGCCGCGGTCCAAAGTGGCCAGATTCACGTCGTCTCTCGTGGCCGGCAATGTCTTGACCACGTTGTCCAGCGCCCGCGGCGAACCGAGGAAGTTTCGATTCTCGGTGGCGAGATTCCGCTCGCTCGCGGCGGCTGGTGCAGTTTTGATTTGGTTGTCCTTCGCGCGCGGTGAGAGCAGTGCTTCGCCAGCGCTGAGGTTGATGGTTATCGCGGCCAATGCGGCCACGCCGATTACAGTGATGATGTTTCTTGTTTCCATTCTTATTCCCCTTTTCGGCCGGCACTCCATTGCGCCGAACCGTTCTGATTGCACTACCCCGGCGCTACTGAAATCCCGCAGAATTATTTCACCAGGTTTGCACTCGCAAGTGCAGGTCAAGGACCAG
>CAZNOE010000856.1:0-3026 GCA_964574525.1 uncultured Bifidobacteriaceae bacterium | reverse complement strand
GAGCGCGTGGTCACGCAAGCGCCAAAGAAACTTCTGTGTCGTGTCCTGCGCGCCTTGTTTCCTGACCAACTCCAGCGCGTGCAGCGAGTAAGTCTGGCGAAGCTGGTCACGCAGCGTCTTGGGCAGGTTCGACATCGCGTCCCAGTCCGTCACACGATGCGTGTAAAGCCATTCCAATAATTGCGCGACGCGATAAGCGGGCTGCTTCCAATCCGCGAATCGAGCTGCCAACTCCTCGCGTGTCTGAGACTTGATGTCCGGCGTCATGTTGGCCTCTAAATCTTAATCTTAATCCTAATCTTAATCGCTCCAGCGAGAACAGGGAGAGGGAGATTAAGACTATGATTAAGATTAAGAGAAGGCAGTCACTTCGTCAGATAATACTTCTCCGTGTATTCCTGCACCATCCGCCCGGTATGAAACTGCGGCACGAGCGTGACCATCGCGTGCCGGACTTTTTGCAGCCACTGCCGCGGAATGCCCTGCGCGTCGCGGTCGAAGAAGCACGGGATTACCTCCTCCGTCAGCGCCTTGTAAAGATTGGCACTATCAGTTCGATCCTGCTCCTCCACCGAGTTCGGGTGCGAATCCTCACCGATGGCGAATCCGTTGTCACCATCGTAGCCCTCGCGCCACCAGCCGTCGAGAATGCTCAGGTTCAAACAGCCGTGGCAGCCGGCTTTCATCCCGCTGGTGCCGGAGGCTTCGAGGGGCCGGCGTGGATTGTTCAGCCACACATCGCAACCCGAAACCATTTGCCGCGCCACATGCACGTCGTAGTTCTCGATGAACACAAGGTGACCTTTCAGTTCCGTGTACTGGCTGAGGTGAACGATGTGTTGAATGTAACGCTTGCCGTCGTCGTCGCGCGGGTGTGCCTTTCCGGCGAAAATAAATTGCACCGGATGCGCGGCATCGCGCGCGAGGCGGACAACATTTTCCAGTTGCTGAAAAACCAGGGGCGCGCGTTTGTAAGTGGCGAAACGGCGCGCAAAGCCGATCGTCAGCGCGTCGGGATTGAGCAGTTGATCGAACGCTATGAAATCGCCGTGCGTTACCCGCTGGTGCTGCAACAGCAACCGGCGGCGTGTGAATTCAATCAACTCGCGTCGCAGTTTGTAACGCAATGCCCAAAGTTCCTCATCGCTGACGAATTCCGGATCGGCCATCTTCGCCCAGAAGGCCGGCGAGGTCAGCACGCTGTCCCAGCCCTGTTCGGGTTTGGCCCGCCAGAAACGCGTCGTGTTGCCGCCGCCGCCGTTGGGAGGTAAACCTTCGGAGCTGCCAGTCAAGTTCCGTCGCCAGAAACGCCGGACGGTGCCCTTCATCCAGCCGAGCAAATGAATGCCATTGGTGATATGCCCGATGGGAACCTTCTCCACGGGCAAATCCGGGTACAGGCACTGCCACATGTGCCGGCTCACGCGGCCGTGCAACTCGCTCACGCCATTGGCCGCGCGCGACATGCGCAGCGCCAGTACGGTCATGCAAAACGGCTCGGTGGTATCATCCGGTTTAACACGACCCAATGCCATGACTTCCGGGAACGGCACGGTTGTCCCCGTGCGAAAGCGCTGCAACGCATAATCCATCAACTGCGCGCTGAAACGATCGTGGCCTGCTTCCACCGGTGTGTGCGTGGTGAAGACACACTGCGCTTTGGTCGCGGACACCGCGTCGGAAAAAGCCTTTCCCGCTGCCATTCTTTCCCGGATGAGTTCCAACGTGAGAAACGCGGCGTGACCTTCGTTCATGTGAAAAACCGAGGGTTGCACGCTGAGCGCGCGCAGCAAGCGCACCCCGCCCATGCCCAGCAAGACTTCCTGCATGATGCGCGTGGTGCTGTCGCCGCCGTAAACTCGCTGTGTCAGGTCGCGGAAATGCTGTTCATTTTCCGGACGGTTCGCGTCGAGCAAATAAACCGGCACCCGCCCCACGTTGACACGCCACGCCTGGAAAAAAACCTCGTTCATCCCAATGTCCACCGAGCACACGAGCGGTTCGGTCGGCCTGGCGGGATTGAGGACCGGTTCCAAGGGCAAATTCTT
The DNA here is from genome assembly GCA_964574525.1 of uncultured Bifidobacteriaceae bacterium. Lineage (GTDB taxonomy): Bacteria > Verrucomicrobiota > Verrucomicrobiia > Limisphaerales > JADLHS01 > WYBW01. The sequence goes on along the minus strand of CAZNOE010000856.1, from coordinate 978 downwards.
TGGATTAAGCAGCGTGTAATATTCCGTCTGCCAGTTGTCCGCGTCGAACGCCTGTTGAAAATAGCCTTCGCGATAAAACAAACTCACACCCATAAAGCCCAGCCCGAGGTCGCTCGCGGCTTTCGCGTGATCTCCCGCCAGAATTCCCAGGCCGCCCGCAGCGATCGGCAAGGTTTCGTGAAAACCAAATTCTGCCGAGAAATACGCGACCGGATTCGCCGCCAACTGGGGCGCGTGTGCCGCAGCCCACGTGTTCTTCTCCGCGAGGTAACCCTCAAACTCGCGCAATACCTGACGCACGTGCTCGGCGAAATCGTGATCTTGCAGACGCACACGCAGTTCGTATTCCGAAACTTCGTGCAGGATGGCGACGGCGTTGTGATAGAGGTTTTGCCAACCGCGAGGGGAAAGTTCCTGAAACAATTCCTGCGCTTCCTGGTCCCAGGTCCACCAGAGGTTGCGCGCCAGCGTGTGCAAGCCCGCCACTAACTCCGTCGTTTCCGCACCAGAAAGTGGTTTCTTCGCCATAAATCACGCTTCGTAAATCAATCCAGATTCGTCAAGGCGCAGACGGTATTAGCCGCGCGCCGGCATCGCAAACAAAAATCCCTGTTTTCATCGTGCGCGCTGCGCGCTACGTTGCGCCGCAGCATCCCATGCCCACGGCATGAAAAAATACTGGCACGTCATCAACATCGGGTTGCAGAACAACCTGACCTACCGTTTCAATTTCCTGGCGCGGACGTTGTTTGGCTTCATTCCGCTGACGGCGGTGTTGCTCCTCTGGCGCACGATTTATTCAACAAAGGGCGGCGGCGCCACAGTGTCGGACTACACGCTGGCGCAAATGATTTTCTACTACCTGATTGTCGCCGTCGTGGATGCGCTGACCGCCGTGAACGAAGACGACTGGCAGATCGCCGCCGACATCAAGGACGGCAACATCAGCCAGTTCCTGCTCAAGCCGGTGGATTACCT
>CAZNOE010000855.1:0-3029 GCA_964574525.1 uncultured Bifidobacteriaceae bacterium | reverse complement strand
CGTGTTCTAAACATGAAATCCTTATTTCAACAGCAGTGGGGTCAGGGTGAGGGCGGTCGTAAAAACAAATCAAGAAATCCGACGGTTGTGGCTTTGCCCACGCTCTCACGACGGGGCTTTCGGCAAAATCTCCAGCGTGAGACAATAATCGTTGTAGCCAACCGTCCGCCAGAACGCGACGGCGGCAGTGTTCTGCACCAACACGTCCACCGTCAATCGCTTGTTCGCTGGCCAGATGGTTGATCGTAGAATTTCAAGAGCCTGCCGGCCGATGCCCTGCCGGCGACGCAATCGTCCAGGGTGGCTCGGCGAAAGGTCATGCGAAACCATGGCAAAAGGAGCGTGTCTTGGCGAGGTCGCATTCGTTTTGAACGGAGCGCGGGTCTGTGACCCGCAGCGGCTCTACCAGACAGAATGGTTTCGGAATTCGCGATGACGTTTTGATGTTCGGGTGTGCTGCGGCTCACAGAGCCGCGCTCCGACAATAGCCAGCCTTTCAAGGCTGGGTAAGTATCACCCAGGAATGAAAAGTCCCGGAGGGACGGCAGAACGGTTCTTTCGTCCCTGCCGGGACTCTGCCGTTTTTGTCGAACGAAACCCACGGCCAAGGCCGTGGGCTATTTTCAAAGAAAGCGGGTGGCGACAAAGATTCCGCTCCTCACGGGGCGGGGGGGCGGTCGGTCGCGGGGGATTTGAACGCGGTCTAAATTCTAGCTCAATGTTTTCAGTTTGCATTCGGGTTGCAGTCGGGCAAGCCCCATGATTTCCAGAATCTTGACGTGGGTGTAGCGCAGGAAAATGCAGATCTCGGGAAGTTCCAAATTCTTTTTGTCAATTGTCAAAGAGGCTGGAGCTGCATGCAGCAACTTGCTCGCAAACGCATAGATGTAGTCATGTTCATGCGCCAACCCGGCTTCGTCCGCTATTCGTTTCCATTGCCAGCGTCCTTTCACGAGATTCTGGACATCCAGCGGAACACGACTCTGAAAGGCCTGCATCTCCTTTGCGATGTCTGTGATTGCTTGCTCGACCGGAGGTATCGCCTTCTTCTCGACCAAGTGGGCCTGAAAGCCATAACCGTTTTTCTTGGCAGCATCAAGATAGAGCGAAAAATTGCGGCTCGCTTCGGCATCCACACGCCCCATCGTGCTTCTCATCATTTCCCCGGCGTCACTCACCTCTCCTTCCTTGTATGCCTGAATAACCTCTTGGTTGGCGCGGTTGTCCATCGTTTCGAATCGTTTGAGCAATGCAACTTCACGGCGAAGCTGCTCTGCTGTGTCCTCCCAATACTTTCGTTGGGTTTCTAACAGTTCACGATAATAAACCAGGCCGTAGCGAGAATCCTTCTGAATAAGGTGCAGCCAGACGCTCAACTCGAAGACATAACGGGCGACGGCGAGCAGTCCCATTGTCTCAATGAACCGAAAATTGTTCTCCATCAGTTGGCTCAACCGCACCAACGCGTTGCCAAATACATTTCTGCGCCAATCTTCGGCAGACCACTTATTGAAAGCCGGTTCCTCGCCTGACACCGGGTCATGTCGAAATGGTTTTGCAAGCCGCTCTACGTCAGGCCGCAAGTTTCTAATGGCGCCAACGAGGTCCTCGACTTGCTTCCTGTCTTGAATGACATGTTCCATTGTCGTGATTGATCGAATGGCAATGTTTCACTTCTTCCCCTGCACCTTCGCCGCGACTTTCAGGCGCCGGATGAAGCCCGTGGCGTCGTCCTGGTTGCAGGGTTTGGTCGGGTCGGTTTCCAGCGTGGCATCATTCAAACAGTGGCGGCAGATCCCTCGCACCATCCAACACGCGGGCGATTTCAACGCCTTTTTCCGTCGGACGATAGAAGATGACGTAGCGACCGACGGGAAAACTTCGCAGGCGCGGTGACAGTTCTTCGCGCGACCGTCCCAGATATGGCATGGCCGCGAACTTGGGAAAGCGGGAGACAATGGCGCGGATGACTTTGTCCGCCGCATCCGGGTTGTCCTGCGCAATGTAAAGCCAGATTTCATCCAAGTCGGCTCTTGCCTCGTCTGAAACCCGGTACTGACTCATGTCTTCGGGCTTTTACGGGCCTTTGCCAATCGCGCTCTGCCTGACCGGCCCACGTCTTCGGCCAACTGCATCACATTCTTGTCATCGTAGGTCCGATAGCGGCCATCCTCCAACTGCTCGATGCCAATCGCAATGTCTCGCTTCAACGCGGCAAGCTGCCGCTGCTTGAATGTGTCCGACTCAACCCACCAGCGGAAGAGTTCGACTTGTTCGTCCGGATTCAATTCGGCTGCCGCTGCTTTGATTTTTTCCACGGCGCTCATGTTTGGAAAATATCACACATCGTGCATATCAGGAAAAACGGAAAGAACATTTCTGGCAAGGTCAATCGCACTTCCAGGCTTTTCCATGCGCGTGCAACAATAGGCTGGCTTTGGCCGCTGGGGACTGCCACTAGTCACCGGGTCAAAGTGAAAGCACGGCTCCGCATTCTGCTGATCGTGGTGTTGCTGGCCGGCTTGTTCGGATTTCTCCTCCTTAGATATTCGGCTGAGCGCGGCAGGCTGAAACTGCCGGTCGGCCCACGCCCGCCCGCCATTTCTCTTGGTTACAGCCACGGATTGATCCTGGCTTCGGACGGCAGTCTCTGGTCTTGGGGCGATGAAGAACTGGGCTGGCCGGTGCTGGGCTTGGGAAAAATCAAGACTCAACGGCAACTGCGCCGCATTGGCAATGAAACCAACTGGGCCAGCGTCTCCGCCGGCGAATATCACAACTTTGCCGTGAAGGATGACGGCACGCTTTGGGCCTGGGGCGGAAACTTTCGTTATCAATTGGGCGATGGCACCAAGACGAATCGGAACACACCCGTGCGCTCGCTGCCAGGCAATGATTGGAAACAAGCCGCCGCCGGGGGCGCCGCGTACAGTGTCGCGCTGAAAAGGATGGAACGTTGTGGGCGTGGGGTGCAAATTGGGCCGGGCAATTGGGAATCGGTAACACCAGCAACAACATCCCGGCCGCCG
>CAZNOE010000854.1:0-3029 GCA_964574525.1 uncultured Bifidobacteriaceae bacterium | reverse complement strand
CCCTCGAAATCAAAATCGCCGCCTGATCTCAGGTTACTATGCGGCCACACACCCCGTGGCAGTGACCGTGTCATTTATTCCTGGCAACGGACCATCCACCGCGATCAAATAGCCGTTTGGGTCGTAAGTGTAGCTGGTAGTCTCGTTCTTCGGATTGGTCTCGGTCAGCAACTGGCCGCGCGAATTGTAAGTGAAGGTGTTGGTCTGGCCGGCAGCATCAACCGTGGTCAGCGGCAGGTGCTGGGCGTTGTAGGTCATGCGGGATAGCAGCTCGTTCTTGCCGGCACGCGTCATCCGCACTTCCAACAGATCAATGCCGTTATTGGCGTAGAGGTAGGAGAAGGTCCGGCCCAGGGGATCAGCCTGGTTCGTGAGATTCCCAAATCCATTGTAGCCGTAGGTGTAAAGCTGGGTCGTGGTATCGTCGAGCACACGGCCGACTTGCCGGGGTTTATCCGTGCTGCCGACAAACGCCGCGCTGCTTTGCCCCGCGTAACTGTACCAAACCCGTCCCTCCAGCGCCTCCTTCGTGCTTTCGAGAATGCCCGAACCGGTGGTCAGGTCGGTGTTGTGCAGCCAGTGGTAAATCTTTGCCTTGGTGTAATCGCCGTACGCCGTCGCGCACGCCGTCCGGCTCCAGTAGTACGTGTTGCGGAACCAGAGGTATTGATTGAACGTCGCCATACCCTTCGGAACGCTGGCTTCGGAAAACGGCACGCCGAGATTCGTGGATTGGTTGAACTCCACGCGGTCTCTGCTGCCATCGGCATAAATGGTTTCCAGCCAGCGCGTCGTTGCCACGGCACCGCGGAGGAACGTGTTTGTCCCGTAGGGCGTGATCAGGTTGGTGATGTAGTCGCTGTTGGTCTCGTAAATGAATCGCGACGTTAGTCCAATCACGTCCGTGATGTTCGTGAGCCGCCCGAGATTGTCGTAATCGAAACTGGCGAACCGGCCAAACGGGTCGGTGACGCGGGTGATTTTCCTGGTGTCGGCCGCGTTGCTGTAGGAGAGCGTCGTGACCTGGCCGATGGCATCGGTGAGGGCGACGACGCGCAGATTGCCGTCGTAACTGAGCGTGACGGTGTTGCCAAACGCGTCCACGACCTGGGTGAGGAAAATCTTGCGCGTGGCACCCACCGAGCCGTCGGACTGGCTGAAAACCAGTTTGGAGCCGTCGCCCGAAACCATTTCGTAGCTGGCCGGGCCGGTACGGGTCAGTTGCGACTGGTTACGTTGTTGGAAATCGTAGGTCTGGCTGTTGGTGTTGAAGCCGGTGAAGGTTCGGGTGCCGCCGCCGCGAAGGAAGTAGTTCACATCCGCCGAAGGGCTCTGCGGCTTGTCCGTGATGTAGGAAAGCCAGTCGCACGTCCACTTCGGACCGAAGTTGGAATAGGTGAACGTCGTGGGCTGGTAAGCCTCTCGATGATTGTAGCGCACAGTGAACTTCACGGGCGGACCGACGGGCGGCGAATACCCCACAGGTTGGTCCTTCAGGTGTAAATTGACCCGCAACAGGTGCACGCTGGAGACGGCCATGCCCGGACAATCCTCTGCCGCGCGGCAGACCTGCGCCTGTTCGTCCTGACACCCGTTCTCCTTGTCGTCGTCGTCTTGCATGAAACCCTTGCCCCAAATCGTTTCGCCCTCTTTGGCCTCCACCGTGCGCCAGCCGGTCGGCAACGTTCCGGGCGGAACCAGGAAGTAACCGCTGGTTTCGGCCTCGAGCGCCGCACGCGTCGCCCACACGTCATTGCCAAACGTCGGGTCTTGCAGCAGATAACGGTCGCCTTCCTGCCGAACCAGTGCGGCATAGTGCCCGACCTTCCAATGCACGACGGAGGGGACTACGAAGTCGCCCCTCTCCTTGAACCTGGGAGCGCCGGCATCCTTGCCGGCCAGACCTCCGCCCTCCAACTTGCCGGCAGGGATGCCGGCGCTCCCAGAAACGCCACGAAACGCCATTTGATAATTGAGGCCCACCTTCTTCGAAAGTTCAGCCACCTGCGGCAGGGAAAATCCTTTTTGCGTTGAGGCCGAATGGAAGATCACCATGTCTCCCGGATCTTGTGGGTCCACCGCCCGCTTGATCCGGTGCAGCGCCAATGGACCACAGCGAAAGGCAATCTCGGGACGGTTTTGCATGGTCCAAAGTCCCACCCGCGCGCCGGTGATTCTCTCCGTCGCCGCGCCGACGAACGCCCGGTTCTCGACGGACTTCAGCAGCGCCTCCAGTTCCGTCATCCGTCCCAGTCGAGCATACATGTAAGCCAACTCTCCTGCTGCGCGATCGGCGATGGCCTTGCCTTTCGCATCTGTGGCATCCTTAGCCAGCGGCCAAGCCTTGACCCACGCATCGAGCGCTCGCGAATAGTACGCCGTGTTGTAATACTCCAGACCCAGACCGGTCAGCAGCGCGGCGTTCCAAGGCGATTGCGGGTGCTTTTCCAGGAATCCGACGAGACTTGAGAAATCGTCGGGGGTGGTGCGTTTGGAGTAGCCGGACAATGCGGCGGCCAGGGCCGCATTCTCGTCCATCGTCGGCTCGCGCCCAACCGGCACCAGCGGCTCCTCGAAAACCCGGGCGCGGAAAATCTCCTGAGCCGTCGGGTGGGCTGAAAATTCCAAAGTTGACTGTGCTTCTGCACGCGCGGCGCCGTCAGCCGCTAGGGCATTCACGGTGAAGATCACGACTTGAGCGACGAGCCAACTTGCGAGGGCCACCTTTTCCCTGGCGTTTTCGAGGTGCGGAAAGACTCTTCGGTGCATAGAACACGTATTTCAGGTTCCAATTCCAAAACGGGCTTTGGTACAGTCTCCCGCCTCTCCTCCGGCGAATCAACTTCAAATTAGGGAGAGTTGCTCGCCAGACACTCGCCGAAAGGCGGCGGTCGAAAGCTCGGGTGCGTTGCCCGCAATGCCGGCTTTGCGGCGGGCAACGTCGAACAAGGATTCAATTTGATCGGCGAAGATGCCTTCGCCGCGCATGCGTTCGCCAAAGTTTGAGTTGTACAATTTGCCGTGGCGCA
>CAZNOE010000853.1:0-3029 GCA_964574525.1 uncultured Bifidobacteriaceae bacterium | reverse complement strand
ATGGCTGCTGCGGGAATGGAACGTGCTAGTTCATGCCGACATGACATTAGAACTTGTAAGCGAAGCAAATGGCCGGAGTTACAATATGAAACCGAGAGCGTTGGGCAAGTTGTTGCACATGGCTCGGCTGGAAGGATGGTATCCCGAACGCGTGGCGCACGAATGGCCCTCGGATTCCTGGGAGACGGAGATTATTTTGCCACACCTTGGACCTTACATGCCGGGCCGTGTCTCAAGAGCAGACGCTGAAGGATTGAGGATTGCCCTTACACGGGCCTTGGCCACAGGCACCGTGGCGGCGGAGGGCACAGTTCAGATTGCGGCGGGCACTTTGCTTCAATTGGCGCGGGAGGGAGCATTCCGGGTGCGCCTGGTCAGCTCCGAATCATCGGAGCCGCAGCCAGTCTTCGGCGCAGTTCCGGCCTGAGTATACGGGCGTACCGCAGACATCCATTCTACACGTATTTCCTGCTCGGCGAAAGCGCGGCGTTGCCGGCTTCGGATAAAGCGAAAAAGCAACGATGCCCTCGGGCTCACGCTGAGCGACACGATTGGTCGCGAGGATGGCGCGCACTCTTGACGATTCACGAAGATCAAAAGATTGAGGAATGTGAGGCTGGGCTTTACTTCATCTGGTTGAGGTTGTACAAAGCGTTCCTGTGATCCCGAAGACGACGAGAAGCCGGTCGGTTGGCAAAAGAACCCTGGCCGTGGTGCTGCTTGCCGTTCCGATGTTCATCCAGACATCGCGCGCCGCAGCCAACGCGACGTTGGAGGAGGGGCTGCGGGCGTATCGGCGCGGAGCCTTCGACGAGGCAGCGGCCAAGTGGGAGAAGGCGGTGGATGACTACCGCCGCCACGGCAACGTCGTCGCGCAAATCAAATGCATGACGGATTTGGCGGGCGCATTTCAGGCGCTGGGACAACAGCGACACGCCGTGCAGATTCTGGAAGAGGCGGTTCGTCTCGCCGAGGAGTCCGGCGATCGCCAATCCCGCACACTGGCAAAGAGCCGACTGGGCGCGGCTTTGGTCATGACACAGGAAGCGGAACGGGCCGCCTCCCTATTACGTGAGACTTTGGAGGCGGCGAAGACCGATAAGGATTCGAAGCTTGCCGGGGCCATTCTTAACGACTTGGGGAATTTGTTTGCCACCCAGCAAAAATATTCGGAAGCATTAACGGCCTTCGAGGAAAGCGTCGCCTTAGCCGGCCAGACCAGCAACTCGTGGCTGGCGGCACAAGCTCTCTGCAACGCCGCTGCGACGGCGGCGCAAGCCGGGGAATACCGGAAAGCTGATGACTTAAACACTCAAGCTCTCCGGGAAACCGAGCGCCTTGATTCTTCTCACGCAAAAGCGTTTCTGCTGCTCACCGCCGGGCAGACAGACCGTCAGATCAAACTCGCCGACGAGGAGCCCGCCCATCGCCTCGTGCTGCGTGCCCATCAATCGTTCCAGCAGGCCTTGGAAATGGCCGAAAGGATCGAAGATCGCCCGATCCAGACCTATGCGCTTGGATACCTGGGACAACTCTACGAACAGGATGGCCAAGCCGACGCCGCTTTGGCGCTTACCCGGCGGGCGGCTTTCGCCGCCCAGCAGGCGCAAATGCGGGAGGCTCTGTATCGGTGGGAATGGCAAACTGGCCGCCTGCTGAAGGCACGGGGCGAAAGCGAACCAGCTATTGCGGCTTATCGGCGCGCCGTCCAAACGCTGCAACCCATTCGCAACGATGTTTCGCTCGGCTACGGCAATGCGCCTATTCGCCGGTCATTCCGCGAGGCAGAGGGCCCGCTTTTTTTTGAACTGGCCGACTTGTTGTTGCAGCAATCCAAATCCGCCGCCGATTCGGCCAAAGAGCAGGCGCTTCTCTTGGAGGCACGCGACACAGTGGAGCAACTCAAGACGGTAGAGTTGGAGGCCTATTTCTGCGACGACTGCGTCGATGTCCAGCGATCCAAGGCACGGGCCATCGAGGCTGTGGACAAACAATCGGCTGTGATTTACTTGATTCCGCTGCAGACCCGTACTGAAATATTGGTCGGTCTGACCTCCGGACTCAAACGGTTTACCGCTGATGTTGGCGCCGACGCGGTCACGGAACAGGTAAGGCAGTTCCGCCGCAACCTTGAAACGCGCACCTCCTACGCCTACCTCGAGCAAGCGCAACAACTCTACGATTGGCTCATCCGTCCAGTCCGGCCATTACTCAATGGAAATCACATCAGTACGCTGGTGTTTGTTTTGGACGGCGCGATGAGAACGATTCCATTCGCCTGCCTGCACGACGGAGAGCGGTTTCTCATTCAGGATTTAGCTGTGGCAGTCGCTCCCGGGCTTTCATTGGTCGATCCGAAACCCATTGAGCGCGGAAAAGTGCGCTTGCTGCTGAACGGACTTTCAAAGCCCGTGCAAGGTTTCGCGCCGTTGAACTACGTCCCCGGCGAGTTGCACAGCATCGATCCATCGAACCGCAGCGAAACCCTATTGGATGAGGGTTTCACCCTGGCGAAGCTCAATCGCAAACTGACCGACGAACAATACTCAATCGTTCACATTGCCTCACACGGCCAATTTGATCGCGATGTGCGCAAGACGTTTGTCCTCACCTACGACAGCAAACTGACCCTGAACGACCTTGAAGCACTGATCCGTCCCAGCCAGTATCGAGGCCGGCCTGTGGATTTGCTGGTCTTGAGCGCCTGCCAGACGGCAGCCGGTGATGACCGGGCCGCGCTCGGGCTGGCGGGAGTCGCGGTCAAGGCCGGCGCTCGCAGCGCCCTGGCCACTCTGTGGTTCGTGAACGACCAATCCACCTCCGCGCTGATTACCGAGGTTTACAACCAATTGCGGCAGACACCGCCGGTTTCCAAAGCCCGCGCGCTGCAAGCCGCTCAGATCAAACTTCTCGGTGATCGCCGCTACCGGCATCCTTGTTACTGGTCGCCGTATCTGATCATCGGCAACTGGCTCTAAGCGCATGAGCGCAGGCACACCTGCCGTAAAGCGGTTGTTCAAACGGAAGCT
>CAZNOE010000852.1:0-3030 GCA_964574525.1 uncultured Bifidobacteriaceae bacterium | reverse complement strand
GTGGATCAGGCATGGCGAGATCGAACACGGCGGAGTCTTGCGGTTCGAGATGGGGTCGGAGCCGCGGCAACGCTGAGAATTCATTGCGGCACGATTCACATCTCTCCGGACAATTTTAACCGACTTTACAGGTTGCCCGGTTAGCTCAACCCAGTACCATCCGGTGATCGCAGTTTTCCCTTGGCTGCCGCCGCTCCTTGGACCGCAAGTGTCGGCGTGCGTTACCACAACAAATCATTCAAATGAAAAATAGAACCCTGATGTTGATTGCTGTTTCGTTGTTCCATGTTTCGCAAGTCCAGGCTGCCGAGCGGCTCGAGAATTATACCAACAAAACCGTCCTCGTTTTCACGCCGCATCCCGACGACGACACCTTTGCGGTCGGCGGCACGCTCGCGTTGTTGTCGAGGAACAAGAACCGCGTCTTCATCGTCCTCTACACCAACGACAACAAAGGAAGCTACGATCAAGACATGACCTCCGAGCGTCTGGCGCGCATCCGCAAGGCCGAGGAAGAGGCCTCGTGCGCCGTCCTGGGCATTCCCAAGGAAAACATCATCTGGTTGGGCCATGACGACGGCGAGTTGGAATATGTCCCGCCAAAAATGTTGTGTGGTCAGGTGACAAAGATCATCCGGCAACATCGCCCGGACGCGATCCTCTCAGTGGACCCCGGCGAGTGGTACGAGCGCTGGCACAAGACCGATCATCGCATGGCCGCGTTCAACACGATTGATGCCGTGCGTGCCGCCGAGTTTCACCTCTATTATCCCGAACACCTGCTGGTGGACAAATTGCAGCCGTACATCGTCCTGAACCTGTATTTTTTCTACACCACAACCAACGACGCCAATTATCACGTGAATATTGACCCCACATTTGAACTGAAGCTGGAGGCCATCGCCAAACAGGTGAGCCAGTTCGAGCCGGCCATCACGAAATATCGCGCGGACTGGGAGCCGCAAACCTTGGCCGCCCTCAAGGAAACCTATCGCAAGGAGCACGAGAAGAAAGACGGTCACTACGTGGAATCCTTCCGCTTCGCCACCGAGTTCAACCAGAAATGAGGCCGGCGAAGTTTGTTGGATGTGGTGAAGACTTTTTTCATAGTCAATCCGAGGTCAGGTCGCGGCAAACCGGGCAGGCTCTGGCCACAAATCAGCGAGGTGTTTCGGGCGCAAGATCGGACCTTTGAGGTCGCGTTCACCGAACGTCGAGGTCATGGGAAGGCACTCGCCCGCCAGGCGTTGCAGGATGGGTTCGAGTTGATCGTCGCCGTGGGTGGCGACGGTGTGGTTAATGAAGTGGTCAACGGCATGATGGCCGATGGCAAGGCCGTCAACCCTCAGGCAACCTTGGGCATTGTTCCTTGCGGCAGCGGCAATGATCTGGCGCGGATGCTCGGATTGCCGCGCGAAACTCTGGCCGCGGCGCGGCATCTGGCGCAAAGCAGCCAATCGAGGTTGATTGATATTGGCGAAGTCGTTTTCACATCCGGCGGCCGAAAGGAACTGCGCTTTTTCGCGAACGATGCGAACCTAGGCTTCGCCGCGGACGTGGTCGCGCGATTGGAACGCACGGGAAAATTCAGCCGGGGAACCGTTCCCTATTTCGTGGCGCTCTTGCTCACCGCTCTTCGTCACCGCAGCCAGTTCGTCCGCTTGTGTGTTGAAGATCGCCCGTATGAAGGGATGATGACGACCGTCCTCGTGTGCAACGGACAATCCACTGGCGGCGGCATGTGGATCGCACCTGAAGCATCATTGGACGATGGCCTGCTCGACGTGATTGTGGTCGGCGGCCTGCGTCCGTGGGAAATCTTTTGGCACGCGCCCAAAATCTACCGCGGCACGCACATCGCGATGCGCCAGGTGTCGGTCCATCGCGCCCGGACAGTTACCGTGACGTCGCCGCAGCGACTGTCGGTCGTTGCGGATGGGGAACTGATCGGAGAGTCCCCGGCGACATTTCGCGTCCTGCCCCTGGCGTTGCGTGTGCGCGTCTGAAGCATTCGGGCAGGGAAGCTCGAACCCGTGGTTTGTGTCTGACAGCAGAGCGTCGGTTCATGAACTCGCGCTCACTTGTTCCAGTGGTGCTGCCAGCCGCGCGCGGCCACGGTCAGCACCTGGCCATTCAACTCGGCCGTGACGGCTTCGTCGGTGAAGTTCTCCACCACCCAACTGCCGTCGCGGAACAGATAAAGAGCGACCTGGCCCGGCGCTTTGAACGTGGCCTTGAACGGACGCAGCAAGGGTGCGCGCAATTCGTCGAGTTCCCTTTGCGTAACTTGGAGCAGTGATTTCGTGTCGCCCTTCACCGGCAGGATGCGAACATTCGGCGCATCGAGTTTCACCTGGTTGGTCAACTGCTGCGCCAGGCCGTCGGTGAGGAGGACCGGTTTGCCACTGCGGATGAACTTCGCGAGCTTCGTCGTGAACTCCGGATCCTTCAGCGCATGAACGGAGAAAAACGCCGCGGGCGCCTTCGCCGGGAATTCATGGCAGGGCACGAGCGGCAGACCGAGCATGCCGATGAAATCGAACACGCGCCTTTCATTTTCGGGATGGCTGTTGGGCGGCTTGTAGGCGGCGAGCCCGATGACGTCGCGCCGCCGGACTTCCTTGGCGACCTCGAGCAACTCCGGGATGTTCGCGCGCAGGGCCTCGATGTTTTTCGGCCCGGTCGTGCCTTGCAGCCCGCCGTAGCAGAAGAGCAGCGACGTGCGCGCCCCGGCCAGCACCGTCTGCCGGGCCTGCTCGACGTAGGTGCGTTCGGTCGTGCCCAGCCAGTCGTACCACCCACCGCCGCATTTCTTGCCGCCGATGCCGCCGAGCCAGCGCATGATGAAATAGGCTTCATACTGCACGGTGCCGCCCCACTTCGCGTCAGCGTAATCGCGTGTCTCGGTGCCGACCCAGATGCGGTCAAAGTCCGCGGTCTCTTTCGCCACATCGTAGCCGCGTTCGTGGAAGGTATCGTACCATTGCGGGTACTTGATGATGAGGCGGGCTTTGGGGTTCACCCGTTTCG
>CAZNOE010000851.1:0-3033 GCA_964574525.1 uncultured Bifidobacteriaceae bacterium | reverse complement strand
TGCCCATCTCGCGCAGCTCGCGCGGGTCAATCGCCTTCACGCTGCCCTGCGTGCCCACCGGCATATACACGGGCGTGTCCACGACACCGTGCGCCGTGGTCAGGCGACCCAACCGCGCCTTTGTGGACGCATCCGTTTTCAACAACTCAAACATCGCGCGGAGGTTTTAGCCCAACGGCCCGGAGGCGCAAGAACACAACGCAGCGAAGCTGCAAAATCTGAACAGCGAATCGCTAGCGTTTCTTGTCCATTTTCTCAATCACGGCGCGCCCGGCTTCGCCCATTATCTCGACGGCGACTTTTTCCATCTCGGCTTTGATGGCCGCCTGCATTTGTTTTTGTTTCTCCTGCGGCGCGCCGGTAAGATTCTTTTCCATCTCCTTGAACTTCGCATCCAGCGTCGGCTCCAGTTCCTTCAGCCGCTTGTAGAAGCGGATCGCGTCTTCGGCGCTCACACCCGCCTCGGCGGCCATGGCGGCTAACTGCTGTTGGAAACGCTCCTCGTCCTGCACGTTCGCTGCTTTTGCGGCCTCCGACTCGCGCGCTTGTTGTTCGGCCTTCTGTTCAGCGATGCGGTTTTCGCCGAGCAACTCTTTCAATCGCCGATCGAACTCTGCTTTACGCTTTTCGGCCTCGCTCTTTGTGCCATCTGGGACAGCCAGTCCGTAACGACCCGGCAGCGCGTCGGTCGCTTCGGACATTTCCATCGCCAACGCCACCTTCACCATCGCGCGAAATTCCGCCTCGGATTCTGCCTGAGGCTGATTGCGACGCACATAATCTGCCGCCGGCGACTGGCGGTAGAGATACTCCTCCAGTTCCTGCGGCGAGAGAATGCTGGCGAGCGCCGCGCGCTTCTGGCGCTCCAGGTCGCGGAGTCTGGCCATGTCGGCAACGTCCAGATCGCCAGTCCATTTCTTCTGCTGCAATTCGCCCAGCTCGCGCCGATATTTCGCGTCCACATCGCGAATCTGGCGGCGCGTTTCGACAGAAAAGCTTTCCAGTGGATCACGACCCCACTCCGGTCCACCGCGCAACGAAGTCGTGAGCGACGTCCAGCTTTGACCGAAAAACGACTCCAGCTTCGAGATCATTTCGTCGCGCAAATCCGCCCGTTGTTCATTTCGTTCGCGCCAGAAGTCGCGACTTTGCTGCCGGGTGTAATCCCAGGCGCGCGCGTCGTCGGTCTCAACTGCCAGCAAACGGTTGCGGTATTCGCGGCACACCTGCATCACAACGATGTCGCGAATGGTTTGCTCCGGGCAACCGATGGCGCGGAGATTGGTGATGAGTTGTTCCGCATCGGCAGCGGCGATGGAACTCCAGGCGTTTGGCTGCTGCAACCGCGCCACGGAAGAACTCCCTCGCAAATGGGCGGAATTTTGCAATGGTTCACCCGCTTCGCTACGAAGCGGTCTTCGCAGCGGCGGCTCAAGACTGCTGCGCCATCCAGCCGTCACGAGCAGGACGACGTTCAGCAGAACACTGATTTGTAGAACGCGCTTCATGGCTTGATGTTCGCTTCGCTTGCACCGAGGACATTGCGCAGGTCGCGCCGGACTGCTTGGGAAGCTCTTTCTCCCAACAGTTCCGTCAGTCTGGCTTCAGCCTGTTGCCGCAACACCTGCACCTGATGCTTGCGTTCCTCCGCGGCCAGGCTCGAATTCTTCGCAGCCAGCTCAACCGCCGTTCGCGCGTCGCGTGTCACCTGCCAGGCTTGCTCCACCAGGCCCAGCGCGATTCCTTGTTCCTCGGCGGGCCGGCGGATGTTCATGTAAAACAAGTCCGACACGCGCTCGAATTCCTTGGCCCGCTCGTCGCCGAAAAGCTTCCGCACCTCTTCCGTTGCCGCCGTTCGATTGAGCAGGTCGGGGCCGAAATTCCTCCCGTCCGCCTTCTGCTCGCGCGCGGCGAACAACATTTTGAACTCATCGGGAGTGCAATTGAAATATTCCACCTCCATGCGCAACGACTGCGCCGTTTGCGAATGACGCAGACGGAATTCTTCCAACTCCTCCGGCGAAAGCACCCCGGCGAGCGCTTTCATTTTCTCCGCGAAGAGCTTCTCCTGGGCAGTCTGGGAATAACCGCCATCGGCGTGCAGCTTTGCTTCCTTTGATCCGAAGTCGGCGTCGTTGAGCGCCTGCAACGCCGCTTCGCGTTTGTCGGCCGGCAGAAACAACAACTGCTGTTCGCTGCCCTGGACCTGGAGATACAACGTGTCAATCACGTCCTGCTGACTTGGGCGCACGCCGAGCAAATCCTGAAACACCGCGCGCTTTTCCTTGTCGAGAGCCAGCAGTTGCTCCATCTGCTTCGGGCTGGCCTGCTCGTTGACGTGTTTCTGCCAGTATTCCGATATGCGCGGCTTCCAGATGGCCTGGCCGCGCGCCGAGAAAAGCTGGCTCATGTCCGCAACGATGACGTCGCGGATGATTTGCTCCGGACAGCCCACCGCGCGGAGATTCGCGACGTATTTCCGGTAATCGGTGGATTCGATTTCGGCCCAGCGAAAGGACGGCGCATTAGCTGTCGCCAGAGTTACGGCCACAGTTTCAGCGGCTGCCGGGACGGGTGGTGAGCTTCTAACGGGATAGGCGCTTGCCAGTCCGGTGGTTGGAGCGGGCAAGGACGGTCGGGAATGCAGAAGATAAACCACCAAGAAAACATTCAGCAACACCGACGTCACCGCCAACAGCGTTTGGGTCCCGCGGCGACCTCGCGAAGGGTTAGTGACGGATGGTTCGTCCATATCGTTCCAACGGCTGCAACAGTGCAGGTTAGACCAGATGCCTCACAGGTCGTCACGCCAAAAAGGCTGCGGATGTGGGAGGAAGTGACAAAAACTCTCAACAGATTTCCGCAAACCTTCAATGACGACCTGGGACCAAAGCGCTAGACTCACCACCAAGCTCTCACACCACTATGAAAGATACAGCTTTGTTTCAGGTCAGTACCTCGTTCGGTCCGGCCCTGGTCATGCTCTGCTCGTTGGCTCAAATGACATGCGCCCAGCCGGCAAACAACGGCACG
>CAZNOE010000850.1:0-3035 GCA_964574525.1 uncultured Bifidobacteriaceae bacterium | reverse complement strand
CAAACTCCATGAGGAAGAACGGCAACCCGTTCACCTGACCGAATTCATGCACTGCCACAATGTTCGGGTGACTTAACCTCGCCAGCGCGCGCGCCTCGCGATTGAATCGTTCCGCAAAGCCCGGCCCGCTCGCGACCTGCGGCGGGAGAATCTTCAGCGCCACGAACCGGTCGAGCCCCGGCTGGCGGGCCTTATAGACTGCGCCCATGCCGCCCTTGCCGATGAACGCAATGATTTCGAGCTGGGGGAAAAGTTTGGCGACTTCCTCGACGCTCGGCGGCTGAAACTTCTCTGTTTCCGATTGAATGGAGGTTTCCGCCTCAGCACCCTGCTTCAGCAGGCAGGCGGGACAAAGCCCGCCCAACGCGCCTTCCGGCAGCGTCGCCCCGCATTGCGGACATTTCTTAGGCATGTTCGGATCTGCTTCGGCTTCATTCATACACGTTCCTCAGAAGCAAATCCGGGAAAATGTTACAGGAAATCTTTTCCCGGTTGGGTAGGCCGCTCCAAAAGGAAGGGCTGCTGGGCCAATAGCGCTACGGCTTCTGGTCAAACCGGGTCGGATACAAACCGCGCAATGTGCGCAGCATTACGGCTTAAACATCTATGTGAACGGCCGCTTTGAGGACGTGGTCTTTGGTGCCGGCGGTCCGCGAATCATTTACGCCGACTTCGGCGACAACCTGATCGAAGTGTTCGCTACCGACACCGCTGGCAATACCTCGGAGCCGGGCACCACCACGATATTCTTCTAGCCAATTCGCCAATGCTGTAGCGGCGTTCACAGAATGCCGCTACAGCAGGAGCTGGCCACTGTCGGGACTGGCTTCGGGACGCTGCCATCGTTGGCCGCGCGGATGGCCGCAAACGCCGGGGCGAACAACTGCTCGCCAACCTCGTCGGCCGCGGCGAGGCAACTGTCGAGATCGAAGATGATCGCTTTCGTCATTAGCCTGTGGCCTTGGATTTCGAAAAACTTGTCGCTTGATGACAAGTCAAATGGAAGGAGCAAAGCGATAGAAACCAAACCAAGCCCTGCAGGGGCAAAAGATAATAGCCCGGAGTAAGGCTGCGACCTGTCTCGCTGAAATCCGATGAAGGCGGAAGCAGACGCCACCCGGGTAAACGTCCCACAAAATGATTCTCCCTCTCCATAGGCGTCGATTTACGAACGCGTTCGATTGTCTCATCTACGGGTTACGAATGGCGCCCCACGTTGTTTGAATCCCTCGTCGCCGCCGTAACACTTGACATTCGCAGTCAATCCATAATCAATCGTCCTGCGCGCACGGACTTACCAATCGTATTTGGAGAAGTCTCACAGCGCATTCCACCACATGGCGGAGCTTTTCAAGCAGGCACGAGAATGGAAACATCGTCATCCTTGAGGTGCTACGCGTTGCAGTTCATGAGTCACTGGTTTTACAACATCTTCGGCTTAGGCAGACGCGCGCTGCCAGAGCCGGTTCCTGAGCTCACCTGGTTAGGTCAAAACATGACGGACCCGCAAGGATTCATGACTACCGCTCAAGCCGCCCTCAAACGGTACCTCATCCAATCGTTAGAAGAGAAGTCGATTGCTGAATCCGTTGTAGCCTCTGGCTACTATTTGTTTCAGGAAGGGAGCCGGATGTGGATAGGTGACAGTTGGTATGGAAATAAGGTCTTCATCGGGCGCATTCCCAAAGACCCATTCATAGCGTACTTGAACAATGGTTCCTTCCGCATTGAAGGGAAGGAAGTTCGCGCAGACCCGACATGTTACAGGATCAAATCCCTAGATGACGCGATGGACGTTCTTAGCACCGGAAGACACAAGCGATACATTGACAACGGTCAGCTGTCTTTTCGAGGTCAGACCCGCGAGCACTTTGTCCAGCGCCCGGTCCCGAACCCATTCATGCGTACAGAAGACGGAAAGGAGCGTTTAGCGTTACCCGCATTCTGGCGCCGTTATTCTGGAAAATGGAACGAACGGTTCCGTTGGCGTCCTACCCAACTACTGCGTGCAAACCTCGGTGACCCCCAAGTATATCTGTTAGCCGGTGGCATCGATGTCCCGATTGATGATCTTCGACGCTGGAAGGAATTGCCGCTGCCTGACATCGCACAAGACGCCGCGGCTGCTCAGTATGCTTTTGATCCTTCCTTTAACATCCCACTCGTGCAACAGCATTACGGTTTTCCTACTTCCGGCTTGGACGTAACTTTTGACCTGAAGACAGCACTTTTTTTCGCCTCTCACGCTTTTGTTCGGACGAGTGACGGGAAAGGACATTACAACCCGTTATCGCCCCACGAGATGGCCGGTGTGGTTTATTGCTTCCGCTTTATTGACCCCCCGCTGAAATCTACATCGTCGCTTGTGACCGAAGTCGGCGTTTTCGAAAAGTATCCGCCAGTCAGGCCCCTTCGCCAATCTTGTGCGCTTCCACAATTCGATTCTCTCGCCATCAACGAAGCCATGGCCGATCTTGATGCTATTCTCATACTTGATCAGGACTTTGATCCGTCGGGGATCCCAAGTGCCCCTGACCTATTTCCATCTCGAAATGACGATCCTTTTTATCGAGTCATTCTAGAAGCCAAAACCCAGTATCCCAATGAGTTGTCGGATGTTGTCTCCTACAGTTACTGACAGGCGGAGCCCTCTTCAGAGAGCAGCTAGCAAGGCACGCCTCAAGAGTGCTGTGCAGTCACACCTGATGCCTCTTCGTTCCAGAGTTTAAGGCCGGATTGCCAGCGACGAATGGCGCGCCTGCTTCAACACCAAAACTTGTCGTTGTGATTAGCCGAAAGCGGATGCGGTCACCTTCTCCCGCTCCCGCGAGCGAAGGGCACGAGGAGAGGGAGAATTCTTTTGTGGGACGTTTTCCCGGGGCTGCGTCCGCTGGCGCGGCCTGACCCCGGGCTATTATCTTTCGCCCCGACGGGGCTTTCAGTTTCCTCCTTCGCTTCGTCGTCGCAAGATGATCTTCCGGGTTGCGGACGGCTTGCCGGCTAGTTTGAATTTACTTCTGTAAGCATCCGGTCAC
>CAZNOE010000849.1:0-3036 GCA_964574525.1 uncultured Bifidobacteriaceae bacterium | reverse complement strand
TCAATAACCAGCCAGCCGCTCCAGCCCATGTCGTCGAGTGTTTGTTTCACTTTCGGCAGGTCGATTTTCGGATCGTCCTGGAGCCACACACCGTCCTGATCGGTGCAATGAATCTGGCAGATGCGGTCTTGGCCGAGCGTGCGGAGTTCTTGGATCAGGTCGCGGTTGTTCTGAATCGCGTTGGCGAAGTTGTAGTAGATCTTGATCGCAGGCGAGCCGACTTCATCAAGCAACTTCACTTGCTCCGCCGCCGGCAATTCCGTTTCCACGCCGATGCTGACGCCGGCTTTTTCCGCTTGAGCGCTGATCAGTTTCAAGCGTTCGACGACATTCGAGCGCAACTCGGGATGTTTGACCAGATCGCTCCGCACGCCGAGCGGCAGGAAGGCGACCTTCACGTTCATCGCCTTCATCGTATCAATGCAGTCCTGCACCATGCGCGGAACGGTGGGACGCTCGGCGAAGGACTGCGCGTAAAAGCCGGACATCGCCAGCGAACAGACTTCAAGATTGAAACGGCGCGCCTCGTTGAGGAACTGCTGGCGCACGGCGGGGTCGGCGAGCGCGTTTTCAAACGTCACGCGGTCACCGAGGCTGCCCATGTCCACTTCGACGCCATCGGCGCCAATCTCTCTGGTGAGTTGAAACGCGCCGAGTTTCTGCCGTTTGAGGATCATCCAATCGCACACAGCGATCTTGTAGCGTTGATTCGGCCGACTCGCGAGATTGTTTGTCGAAACGGAGGCTGTGAGCGCGGCTTTCGGAAGGATGGAAAGCATGAACACCGCAGAAATTGCGCAAGCAACGCTCGGAAAAGCACATCGCATGGTGGGTTTCACGTGACTACTGGTTCCGCCTGTCCACATTGTTCTGCAGATTCGTCCAGTCCACCTTCTTTGCGCGCGGATCAAAGCCGTTAATGAAATCCTCGATGTTTGTGTAACCATCGCCGTTGAGATCGCCGCTGGCATCAGACGAGTCTTTGGGATTCAGGCCATGGTTCTTTTCCCAATCGTCGGGCATGCCGTCGCCATCGGAATCCTGGCAAGGTGCTCCTTTGTAATCGGGATAGCCGCCGACCTGTGACGGATGGGTGATGATCCCCAGGGGCACCAGGCGGATGAGTTCGGCAATGGCTTGCTTCGAGTATCCCGCGCGGCTGAGATCCGCCTCGATGTCGGCGCCAGCCTTTGCGCTGACTTCACCGGTGCGCACGGCTTTGATGATGCGCTCGTCAACGGCATCGCGTTTGGGAAGTGTGGCGCCCGCATTGGCGAGCACGGTTTCGTACGCCTTGTCCGCTGGCTCAATCTGTAGCGGCGCGTGCGGGAACGGACTGTTGGTTCGGATTTGGGAAAGAGTCGCTTCACGCGCGTGAGCCTTCACATCAGGCTGCACGCCGCCATCCCAATTATTCTTGCTCACCCTCGCGTTGCCTTCGACGACGTTTCCGTTCACGTAAGCCGTGCCAAAATTATCCACGACTGTCTTGCTGCGCTCGGATTCAGGCTTGAGCAGACGGTAGGAAATCGGTTCGCCCTTCGGCGTGGCAGCTCCGGGCTTCAAGTAATTGTTAATGATGCTGAAATAACTGCGTTGATCGCCGCCGTCCACGGTCCGATGCACCCAATTGAACAGCACGTTGTTCACGAACGTGAAGTCGCCGTACATGCCGACGCTGGGATTGCGGCCAGTGTTGCACGCCCAGAGATTGTGATGAAACGTGCTGTTCAAGCCGCCGATGGTGCTGCCGAACGCGTGGTGGTAAGTGTTCAAACCCTCGCTAAAGATCGAGTCCTGGATCGTGATGTTCACCGTCGGAAGTTTTAACTCCTTGCTCCCATCGGGCGGCTGATACATGTGGCGATACATGGACATGCACTCGTCCAATCCCCAACTCGCCGAGACATGATCAATCATGATGTTGCCGGTGGGATTGCCGCCGAAGGAATCGTTGCGGTCGCCCACCCACGTCTCGCCGCGCCGAAAGCGCATGTGACGGATGATCACGTCGTGCGTCTCCAACTCGACCGTGTCCCCGGCGATGCACACGCCGTCGCCCGGCGCGGTGTTGCCCGCGATGGTGATGTAAGGCGCGCGGACGCGGATGCGTTCCTTCATTTTGATGATGCCGGCGACATTGAAGACAACGGTGCGCGGCCCGCCGGCTTCGCACGCTTCGCGAAACGTGCCGGGCCCGCGATCTTCGAGGCTGGTGATGACGAAAACTTTTCCGCCGCGCCCGCCGAAGCTGAACATGCCACCGCCTTGCGCGCCGGGGAACGCGGGAATTTTCGCCTGCGGCAAATCCTTTGGTGCGGCGGCGCCGGGAAGGTGTGATTTCCCTTTGGATTCCCATTCCTTGATGATCGGCAACGCTTTGGCAAACGCTTCGTCAGAGCGTTTGTCAGCGGCCGCCCTTCTGGCGTTCGCCTCGTCCTGCACCGCTTTTGGGACAGTCGGATATTGAGCGTGGATGGTCTGCAAACATAGAGGTGCGACGACGACGAGAGCGAGGAGCGCCGAGAACCGTCTCGGCACGAACAGCACAAAATCAATTGACGCGCCGAGGCGGTGCTCGGCGCTCCGGCGTGGCGCAGCGTTACGGAAGCAACAATTGCGGGATAGGTAAGCTCTCATATTCATCTCGGTTTCGTGTCCGTCGCGGACGGGTCGGCTTTCTTCAAATTCCGTTCGGCTGCTTTCGCATCGTATCCGGCAGCGGAGAGGTAATTGTTGATCTTGCCTTTGTATTTTCCGAACCACGCATGTTTTTCCTGAGACGAGCCGGCGTCCATCGCCAACTCGCGCGCCTCAATGAGCCAGTCCTTGATCTTCTGCTTCTGCTCGTTCGTGAGATCGGGATACATCTGCGAGTAAACTCGAAGCGTTCCGGGCATTACGTCATAGGTCATTCCGTCTTTGACCTGATCCACCTGTTCTGGAGACAGTTCCCCCGATAGTCGGGAAAGGTATTCGCCGTGAAGGTGTTTCAATCCGGCGTCGGCGGTATCCTTGGCGGCTTTAATCTCAGCA
>CAZNOE010000848.1:0-3037 GCA_964574525.1 uncultured Bifidobacteriaceae bacterium | reverse complement strand
TTCCGAAGGTCGAGCCAGTAATCGAGGAAGGCATCCACGAACTGCCGCGATTTCGGATCGGCCAGCAGCCGTTCCGTCTGCGCGCGCAACACGTCGGGTTCGTGCAGTTGATTCTTCTCCGCATAGCGGCGCAGCTGATCATCCGGCGAGGAATTCCAGAGGAAGAACGCCAGGCGTGAGGCCAACGCGTAGTCGTCGAGCCGCCCAGGCTTCTCGTCCAGATAAACGAACTCCGGCGAACAGAGCACGGCGGTGTAGCCGGCGATCATCGCGTCGGTGAAGTTATTTCCCTTCTTTAAGGCGCTTCGCACGACGGGCAGAAAGCGTTTCACCTCCGCCTCTTCGGTCGGACGGCGATAAGCGTGCCGGATGAATTCTCGGAGCAATCGCTCGGCATCAGCCATCGGCTTTTTGGAAGTCACTTCCACACCCGGCGCTGGTTTGAATCGGCGGCGTCCTCGCCGATCCGTTTCGTCGTCGTTTTCCTCCGTCTTCGTCTTAGCCACCTCGCGAGTCACCATCGGCAGCTCGCCGAAAAGCAGCTTGTGCCCCGCGGGCGGCCATTGGTCGTAAATCGGGCCTTCGACTTCGAGCCAGCGGAAAACCACGCCGGGCTGACCGTCTTTCTCCGCAAGCGGGTTTTGCCAACGACCCGCGCCAGGTCGCGAACGGAAGAGCCGTCCCGCGTCAGGCCGAATTATCTCGCCAGCCAGAAGCCAGACATCCAGTTCATGCACGCCCGGCTCTGGCGTCACGTCGAAGTCACCGAGATGGCGGAGCAGGCGGGGCGGCGTCTCGGCAGTGATGGTTATCGGCTCGTCGCGGCGCCCGCGCGAAATGTCGTCGAGGTTCGGGATGTACCACTTGTTGCTTTCACCCGGTCCAACCCAAACGGAATACGCGTTGATGCGCAGCTTGTAGTGGCCGGCGACCGGCGCCCGGAACTGGTTGAACTTCGGCTCGATTGGTTCGTAAGCGCTCGCCACCACGCCGACGCCTTCCAACTCGCGCAATTCCGCGTTCGTGCTGCCGACGGTGATCGGCGCTTTGCTCGCGCGCACGTCCGCCTGGCCTTCGAATCCGAGCACCGGGAAAGTGGCGCGTTCGGGCGCGGTGTTGAATACGGTGAACGTCATCGGCCCCGTGAAACTGCGCTGGTCGCGTGCGTAGTAGCGCTGAACCTTCGGCGATGGAGGCTCGGCTTGAGTCGCCATCGCCTGGCGCAACGCGTAATCCGCCGCGCCCAGATATCTCGCCATCTGAACGTGCGACACGTCGAGCGCATCGCCGATCTTGTTGAAGCGGTCTGCCTCGCCATCCTCGGGCAATGAATCGCGCACCTGCAGCCACGGCGCGTGCAGCAAATCGCGTAGCGCGTTCTCGTATTCGTAGCGATTGAGCCGGCGCCGCGTCGCGCGGCCTTCCTTCGCGATGCGCGCCCGCTCCACCGATACGAGCGATGAAGCCAATGATTTCGTGAATGCCTCCAACTCCTCCGCCTCAGGCCTCGGCTTCTTCTTCGGCGGCATCTCGCCTTTGCTGACGCGGTCATGCACGAGCACCCATTTGGAGAAGTTAGTGGAGATCGTCGGTTCAAACTTGATCGCCGTCAGGTCCAAGCCGCCTTTCTTTGTGTCCGCGTCGTGACACTCCACGCAATTCTTCTCAATGAAGGCTCGGCTCGCCCGCGGCAAGTCGCCGGCCATCACCGTCGCCGCGGCGGCGGAAAAAAAACAGAAACGGGCCAATACTCTCATGGCGTTGATACGTCGCATGCTCATGGGGCGTTACCATTGAAATCCTGGCTGCGTGCAAAGTCAACGCCGGGATGCATCCGGTTCAGTCCCGATGGATCAGCGCCAGCGTGAATGCGAGGCACTTTCCGCGTCCTCGCATGGCTTATTGCCTTGCCGGTACGGCAGCCCAAATGGCACGAATCGCCTCCTCGTCGCCGAAACCGTCTGGAACTGTCGGGCTGGGTTTGTTGGCGTAGTACCATCGCTTGTTGTCGAGCGGTGATCGCAACGTGCGGCTGCCGGGCATTTGGAGATGGCCATTGGAGTCCGTCCGCCGAACCCAATCGCGAGCGTAGTGCAGCCAGTTGCTGCGATACTGCTGGCTTTGCTGCGCGAACCACGTGATTTCGTCGTAGCCCCAAATCCAGATGCCGCCCGCCTTCGCCTGGCCCGGCTGCTTGCTCGCGCCCCAGTTATCAATCTCCACCAAGCAAGGCAGGTGTTCGCATTTCCAGCCGCTGAACGTCGTGCCGCCTTTGCTACGACCGTAAATGCCGTCCGAAAATCCCAGCTTCAGAATCGCCTCCTGCGGCTTGTCGGGCGTTTCCATGATCCGCAGCGGAAACGAATGGAAATCCATGAGCAATTGCCCGTCGCGCAACAGGCCGCCGCTGGGAACGTGCGAATCGAGCAGGACCATGTGCCGGCGGGCGTGTTTGGCGGCGTGCGAGCGAATCAGCGCGAGCACCTGCGAATAGTGATCGAGGTTCTGGTCGTTCTTGTTCATCAACTCGGTTTGCCCGAGGTGAATCGCTTCACAGCCCACGTCAATGAACGACGCGCCGAGAAAATAGAACCAGAGCTTTGTCTCAGGCCGGCTGACATCCGGGACCGACTGGCCCGTTCGCCAGTGATTCACGAATCGCCCGTTTGGGTACAGCATATCGGCGTAGCGGAAATTCCTTTTCTCCACAGGCTGACCCAGCGCGGCGAATGCCCATTCCGGCACGGGCACTTGGTCCACCTGCGTCGTGACGATCTCGAAGATGCAGGCCTGCAAAACCATGTCCGGGTCGGCCGCGTGGACCTTCGGGAGTTGCTGTTTTGCCCGCTCAAGGTTGCCCATCAGATTTGCCTCGCCTGCCCACAGGCAGAGAGCGCGTCCGATGAACTTCGCCCCAATGCTCTTGAGCATTCGAATGTTGTCATCCAGATCACCGCGACCGTTGAGCAAACCCTCCATCGTGATCGCGCGCTCCAGATAATTCTCCAGCACTTCACGGGAAATCGTCCGGTCGAAG
>CAZNOE010000847.1:0-3058 GCA_964574525.1 uncultured Bifidobacteriaceae bacterium | reverse complement strand
TTCCCGGACACGGACCGGGCCGGGCGGATGATGGAAATTTCGTCCTGACTGAGTTGAGCGTTAGAGATGCCAGCACCAACCAGATCGAGTTGTCCGAAGCCACGGCAACCTTTGAAGCGGTCGGCTTCCCCGCAGCGGCAACGCTGGACGGAAAGCACGAAGCGAGCAACGGTTGGGCGATCAAAGGCGTGACCGGCGTTGAGCAGGCGATTTATTTTGCGACGAAGAACCCGATCTCGAGTGATGGCGAAGCCAGCGTCACCTTTGTCATTCAACAAACGAGCGGTGGCAGGCAAGTGCTCGGACGTTTCCGCCTCGCGGCGACGACAAATCCAAGTACCGCTCGCGCTCCGAAGACCGCTCTGCCACGGTCCGAAATCGCGGAGCTTCTCAACATCTCAGAAGGCAAGCGCACCGAAGAACAGAAGCAAAAGCTCACCGCGTATCAACGGAGCGCCGCTCCCGAGTTGATTGACCAACGGCGTCAACTTGTTGATGCGAAGAAGGCCAAGGCGGATTTCGAAGCCACGCTTCCCCGCTGCCTCGTTTCCGTCGTGGCGGATGAACCGCGCACCGTGCGCATTTTGCCGCGCGGCGACTTCATGAATGAGAGCGGCGAGATCGTTCAACCCGCGCTCCCGGCCTATCTAACCGCGTCGGTGATGAAGGTGAAGGATCGCCGATTGAATCGACTCGATCTTGCCGAATGGATCGCCTCGCGTGAGAACCCGCTGACGGCGCGGGTGTTCATGAACCGGCTTTGGAAACAATTCTTCGGCGTCGGTCTCTCGAGAGTGCTCGACGATTTTGGCCAGCAAGGCGAGCCGCCGGTGAATCCGGAACTGCTCGACTGGCTGGCGTGCGAGTTCATGGACAACGGATGGGACGTGAAGCACATGGTTCGCTTGATCGTGAATAGCCGCACCTACAAACAGGTCTCGACCGCGTCGAAAGACCTGCAAACCCGTGATCCTTACAATCGCGAGCTGGCCCGCCAGAGCCGCTGGCGCATTGAGGCCGAGCTTGTGCGGGACAATGCGCTCAGCATCTCCGGCTTGCTCGTCCCGAAAATTGGCGGCCCCAGCGTGAAGCCGTATCAGCCGGATGGCTACTGGGAAAACCTGAACTTCCCCGTTCGCACCTACGAGGCTGACACGGGCGAGAGCCAGTATCGCCGCGGTCTCTACACCTGGTGGCAGCGCACGTTCCTCCATCCGAGCATGCTCGCGTTCGACGCGCCGAGCCGCGAAGAATGCGCTGCCGAGCGCAATCGCTCGAACATTCCCCAGCAGGCCCTCGTGCTTCTGAACGATCCGACCTACGTCGAAGCCGCCCGCGCGTTCGCCGCCCGCATTCTCAAGGAAGGCGGCAACGATTCAACATCGCGCATTCGATGGGCCTGGCAACAGGCGCTGTCTCGCGCGCCGCGCGCCGACGAGATGAGCACGGTCCGTGCGTTGCTGGAACGGCACGTCGCCGAATACCAGAGGGACCCGCAAGGTGCGGCGGCCCTGTCGAAAGTCGGGCTTTCACCGGCGCTCAAGGATGCTGATTCCGCAGAGCTGGCGGCGTGGACGAATGTCGCGCGGGTGATCCTGAATCTTCACGAAACCATTACCCGCTCCTGAACCATGAATCGTCGTTCCGAGTTTCGTCAGTTCGCACTTCAACAGCAAACGAGGCGCACCTTTCTGGGCCGCATGTCACAAGGAGTCGGCGCGTTGGCGCTCGCATCACTGGCTCATCCTGCTCTCTTGCGCGCCGCGACTGGCAAAGGTTCACCCGCAAAGGACCGATGGACGGGAGTGGTGAACCCGCCGCATTTTCCGCCGAAAGCGAAACGGGTCATCTGGCTTTCAATGGCGGGCGGTCCGTCGCACCTCGAGACGTTCGATTACAAGCCGAAGCTTGCCGAGATGCACAAGGAAGCGATGCCCGAGAGCGTGACCAAAGGAAAACAGATCGCTCAATTGCAGGGCCAGAAGCTGCTGTGCTACGGGCCGCAACTCAAGTTCAAGAAATTCGGGAAATCCGGCGCGGAAATTTGCGATCTGTTCGAACACATCGGCTCGGTGGTGGACGACATTTGCATCGTCCGCTCGATGACCACCGACGCGATCAATCACGACCCGGCCCACATGTTCATGAACACGGGCACGCAGATCGCCGGCCGTCCCAGCATGGGTGCATGGGTGACGTATGGTTTGGGCAGCGACGCGCAAGACCTGCCCGGTTTCGTGGTGCTGACTTCGCTGGGCAAGGGTGGTCAGAATCAACCCATCGCGGCGCGGCAATGGGCTGCGGGTTTTCTCCCCAGCCGTTTCCAGGGCGTGAACCTTCGCAGCAAGGGTGATCCGGTTCTCTATCTAAGCGCACCACCCGGCGTCACTCACGGGCGACAGCACGACGTGGTCAATGCGGTTAACGCCATCAATGCGAAATACGACTCCATTGTGGACGACCCGGAGATTTCGGCTCGCATCGCCCAATACGAAATGGCGTTCCAGATGCAAACGAGCGTGCCGGAGTTGATAGACACCAGCAGGGAGCCGCAGCACGTCCTTGACCTTTATGGTGCCAAGCCGGGCGACGGTTCGTTCGCGTCGAACTGTCTGCTGGCGCGGCGTCTGGCGGAGCGCGGCGTGCGCTTCATCCAGCTTTATCACAAGGATTGGGACCACCACGGCGGCGTGAAAGAGGGTGTGACGCTCAAAGCCCAGGAAGTGGATCGCGCCTGCATGGCGTTGATCACGGATCTCAAACAGCGCGACATGCTCAAGGACACGCTCATCGTGTGGGCGGGCGAATTTGGCCGGACGCCCATGAGCCAGGGCGGCGATGGCCGCGACCACCACAACGCCGGGTTCAGCATCTGGCTCTGTGGCGGCGGCATCAAGAGCGGCCTCATTTACGGCGCGACGGATGAACTGGGTTACGCTGCCGTCGAGAACCCGGTGGATGTTCATGACTTGCACGCCACGATGCTCCGGCTGTTGGGCATCGAACACACGCGGCTCACGATGAAATTCCAGGGCCTCGATGCGCGGCTGACCAATGT
>CAZNOE010000846.1:0-3064 GCA_964574525.1 uncultured Bifidobacteriaceae bacterium | reverse complement strand
GCACGGCCCAGACAAACGAGCCGGTGGTCGAGGACTTCAAGCCATCGTCACTGAATCAGCCCGGCAAACAGTATCCCCAGGTCAACTCTGAACGCCGCGTCCGGGCCCGCGTTGTCGCGCCGCAGGCCCAGAGCGTCACGTTCGATTTCTTGGGTGGTGCCAAATATCCCCTGAGCAAAGGCGAGGACGGCGCCTGGGTCGGCGTTACGCGGCCCCAGGACGAAGGTTTTCATTACTACCAGCTAGTGATTGATGGAGCTGGAGTCCCGGATCCCGGCAGCCTGTACTTCTACGGTGGCAACCGCTGGGGCAGCGGCGTGGAAGTTCCGGCCAAGGATCAAGACTTCTACGCCCTCAAGAATGTGCCGCATGGTCAACTGCGGCAGGTGTTCTACCATTCCAAGATTACCAGCACCAACCTCCGCTGCTTCGTTTACACCCCGCCGGATTATGAAAAGGATCCGTCCAAACGCTATCCGGTGTTGTATCTACAACACGGCGGGGGCGAAGATGAAACCGGCTGGGGCAACCAGGGTCACACCGGTCTGATCATGGACAACCTGATCGCCGCTGGGAAAGCCAAGCCCTTCATCATTGTGATGGCCAACAGCTATGTCCCCGGCGCCAATATACCCCGGCGCGGACCAGCTCCGGCTGGCCAACCCGGCGCAGCGGCCTCCACCAATGCGCCCACTTCTGCCGGTGAAACCAACAGTGGCCCATCGCGCGCCGTCACCGGTCCTGTCGGATGGCGGTTTGACTTCAGCGCGTTTACGAAGGTGCTCACCGAAGATCTGATCCCCTTCGTTGACGCCAACTTCCGCACCCTCGCTGATCAACCTCATCGTGCCATGGCCGGTCTGTCCATGGGCGGCATGCAAACCCGGACCATCACCCTGGCCAACCTCGACAAGTTTTCCCACATCGGTATCTTCAGCGGCGGCAGCATCGCGGTCACGAATATTAACGACATGACCGCCTTCAAAGAGAAGGTCAAAGTGGTGTTTGTGAGCTATGGCAGCCGCGAACTTGGAGGCGACCGAACCAACCGCGGTGGCGACCCCAGGGCGACCACCGAAGGGCTCAGGGCGGCGGGCGTGAACGCCCATTTCTACGTATCGCCAGACACCGGCCACGAATGGCAATCCTGGCGGCGCAGCTTGCGCGAGTTTGCGCCGTTGTTGTTCAAGAATTGATTTCTCCCAACGCGTCAACGTTCACACCACTTGATATGAAAACCACCCTACTTGGAGCGATGCTCCTGGCCAGCCTTCCTGCCGTGGCACAGACAAACGAATCCGTGTTGGACGATTTCAAGCCCGCGAGCCTGAACCAGCCCGGCCAGCAATATCCGCAGGTGAACTCACAGCGCTACGCACGATTCCGCATCGTGGCGCCTCAGTCCCAAAGTGTCCGGGTGAGCCTGGGCGGACGCGAGCGCGGTGGCTTCGCGCTCGAAAAGGGTCAGGACGGCGTCTGGACCGGTGTCACCGAGAAACCGCTCGACGAGGGCTTCCACTACTACAACCTGACGGTTGACGGCGGGAGGTTCAATGATCCCGGCACCTTGAACTTCTACGGTTCAACCCGCTGGGAAAGCGGCATCGAAGTCCCCGCGCACGACCAGGATTTCTACGCGCTCAAGGACGTTCCGCACGGGCACGTCCATCAAATCCTGTTCCCGTCAAAGCTCACCAACAGCATTGTCGCGCGCCCCGCCTACGTCTATACGCCGCCGGATTACCAGAAGGAAACAACGAAACGCTACCCGGTGCTGTACCTGCAACATGGCTGGGGTGAAAACGAATATGCCTGGTGGAATCAGGGCCGCGCGAATCTGATCATGGACAACCTGCTCGCGGAGGGTAAATCCAAGTCCTTCCTCATCGTGATGACCTACGGCCTGACCAATGAAGGACCTGGCCCAGGGGCGCGCCGTGGAACCAATGCGCCGGTTCGTGGTCCGGGCGGAGATGGAAATCCGTTTGCCGCCGCCGCCGAGGCGTTTGAGAAAGTTCTCGTCGGCGAACTCATCCCGTATGTGGACGCCAACTTCCGCACGCTGTCGGATCAGCCACATCGTGCCATGGCTGGCCTGTCCATGGGCGGAGCGGAGACAAAGATCATCACTCTGAAGAATCTCGACAAATTCTCCCACATTGGTCTTTTCAGCGGCGGCGTCATCACCACGAACGACGTCAACAATACGCCCGGGTTCAGGGAGAAGGTCAAAGTCGTGTTCGCCAGTTGCGGCAGCAAAGAGAACCCCGGCAACATAAAGTCCAATCACGAGGCCCTGAACAGCATCGGCCTGAAGAACACGGCGTACATTTCGCCGGATACCGCCCACGAATTTCAGACCTGGCGGCGCAGCCTGCGCGAGTTTGCGCCGCTGTTGTTCCAGAATTGAACCGTCCGCAACCATCACTGCAAAGAAATATGAAGATCAAACTCATCGCACTGGCCCTCGCCGCAATGCCGCTGTCCGTGCTCGCGGCGGACATCACCGGCACATGGAAATCCGATTTCGACTCGCAGATCGGCCACCAGAACTACACCTTCACGTTCAAGCAGGACGGCGGGAAGTTGACCGGGAAAGCCAATTCAGAAGTCGGCGACCAGAAGCGCGAAGCCGAATTGAAAGAAGGCAAGGTGGACGGCGACGCGATTTCGTTCGTGGAGATGTTCAGTTTCCAGGACAACGAAATTCGCATCACCTACACCGGCAAGCTCTCGGCCAACGGCAACGAAATCAAGTTCACGCGCGAGGTCGGTGAGTTTGCCAAAGAAGAAATCGTGGCCAAGCGCGAGCAGAGCGCGCCTGCCACGAAGACCATCCGAATCAAGGCCGGCAAGTCCGAGCCGGTTAAAGACGCTGAAGGAAGTGTCTGGCTGGCCGACCAGGGCTTCGACGGCGGCCAGACGATTGAAAGGCCCGACATCCAGATTGCCAATACGAAGAGTCCCGACCTCTACCGGGCGGAACGTTACAGCATGGACTCCTTTTCCTGGCC
Organism: uncultured Bifidobacteriaceae bacterium; assembly: GCA_964574525.1. Lineage (GTDB taxonomy): Bacteria > Verrucomicrobiota > Verrucomicrobiia > Limisphaerales > JADLHS01 > WYBW01. The sequence continues at coordinate 50 of CAZNOE010000846.1, read as the reverse complement.
GGTGCCCAACGGGAAGTACGTGGTGAAACTGCATTTCGCGGAAACGTTCG
>CAZNOE010000845.1:0-3068 GCA_964574525.1 uncultured Bifidobacteriaceae bacterium | reverse complement strand
TCCGGCTGATGCAGAATCACGGTGGCAACAATTCCGACGATAACCAGAATCACAACCTCGGTCGCTTCCGCGTCAGTGTCACTGCCGCAACGAACGCTATGGCGGACCCGGTGCCTGCTGGTGTCCGTGAGATTCTCAAGATTCCCCGCGAAAAGCGCACCGAAGCGCAAATAGCAACAGTGTTTGGTTACTGGCGCACTACCATGCCAGAGTTCAAGGAAATCAACGAAAAGATTGAGAACCTTTGGAAACAACGGCCCGAAGGCATTCCGACGTTGACGCTGTTGGCTCGCCAGGGCCGTGCTTCCGAGGATACGCCACGCACGACCCACATGCTCAAGCGCGGCGACTGGCTCAAGCCCGGCAACGAAGTCGCTTCCGGCGTGCCGTCCTTTCTGCATCCCTTGCCGCCCGATGCGGACGGCTCGCGCCTGACCTTGGCCCGATGGTTGGTGGACAAAAAATCACCGACGACCGCCCGTGCGTTGGTAAATCGAATCTGGCAAACCTACTTCGGCATCGGCTTGGTGGACACGCCGGAAGATTTCGGCACGCGCTCCGAGTTGCCGTCGCATCCCGGGTTGCTCGACTGGCTCGCGTGTGAGTTCATGGATTCGGGCTGGAGCATGAAATATATGCACCGATTGATTGTGAGTTCGGCGACCTATCGCCAATCCTCGCGCGTGACCAAGGAGCTTTATGCGAAGGACCCCTACAATCGCCTGCTCGCGCGCGGGCCGCGTTTCCGCGTCGAGGGCGAAATCGTGCGCGACATCGCGCTCGCCACCAGCGGATTGCTCAACCCAGCAATGGGAGGCCGGAGCGTTTACCCGCCGTCGCCGGAATTCTTGTATCAACCTCCGGCCAGCTACGGTCCGAAGGTGTGGAAGGAAGATACCGGCCCGGAGCGCTATCGCCGCAGCCTCTACATTTTCAAGTTTCGTTCCGTGCCGTATCCGATGCTGCAAACGTTCGATGCGCCAAACGGCGATTTCTCCTGCGTCCGGCGGCTGCGTTCGAACACGCCGTTGCAAGCCCTCGTGTCCCTGAACGAAACCGAGTTCGTCGAATGCGCCCAGGCGCTTGCGCGCAAAGTGCTGGTCGAAGGCGGCAAAACGGATGCCGATCGCATCGGTTACGCATTTCGCCGAACGTTATCGCGTCAGCCGACGGATAGTGAGAGACAGGAATTGATGGCGCTGCTGGAACGACAAAAGAAACACATAGCCGAGGGCTGGGTGAATCCACACGAATTGGCGACCGGCAAGAACGAATCGCCAGCCAGTCTGCCTGATGGGGCGACACCGACACAACTGGCGGCTTACACCGTTGTGTCGCGCGTGCTGCTGAATCTTGACGAAACCATCACGAAGGAGTGAACGGCTGATGAGCGAAGGCTTACAACCTCCGGTGGAGAATGCCCCTTCGAAATGCCGTGGCGCGAGGAAGATATTCTGGCTGGCCTGCTTCGCGATTCTTCTTGCGATCGCCGGCTTCCTGGCAGTTCGTCCCCTGTTCGAGCCTCGCGGTCCACTCGTGCAACTGAACCTGGCCGATGGGCGCATTCTGCAAATCGAAGGCGTGACCTTCGGCACGAATCATCACATCGGAACGCGCTCGATCTTCGTTGACCGGTTTGGACAATGGGTGCCGCAAAAGCTGCGCCGCTGGCTCGAGCCAAAGGTGCCGGAGAACACAATCAATTCAGAGCGTCCTGCGTTGGTCGTCTGGGTGAATGCGATCAATCCCGCGACCGGCACGAATATGGATTGCCAGGGCATACGAATGGAATTTGTGAACCAGCACGGAGATTTGTTTGGCCAGGAGACGAGTAGTTGGTTCGGCGGGCAGACCTTCTGGCGCGTCGGGCACGTGTTTTATTCCTACCCGCGCAGCGAAAGGCAACTCACTCTTCGCGTCACACCGTGGAAGAAGAACAAGGATACGCCGGTGACGGCCCGGTTCCACAATCCGCAGATCGTGCCAGCCGCGAACTGGGCCGGCGGACCTTTGCCGCAAACCAAAACTGTCGGCCCGATCGAAATCACTCTTTCCGAACTCAAAGTGCGGACCAACGAGACGAAGTATTGGCAGACGCCCTCGGCGTATTTCGAGCCGGTCTGGCAACTGCGGCAAGGCGGACAGCCGGCGCAAGGCTGGAGCGCTCCTGAATGGACGGCGGAAGACCCGACCGGAAACCGCGGCCAGCATCTCGGCCTGCATCAACCAGCGCTGCGTTTCTCGGTTACAGTGTATCCGATGGCGACCAACGCCAACCCGCTGGCGACGGTTGCGGCCTTGCCGCGAGTGGACTTGAATATACTCACCAATCAGACGCTGTGGAATTCAAAGCTGACCATAGGCACGAACGAAGTTGTTGCGTTGGGCGTTTGTCCCGCCGGCGCGTACACGTTTACCGGCGGAAATTTTGATCCCAGCGGCCCGCGCATGGGTGCGGTGGGAGGCGGCGCGCCTTCAGGTTGGACGGGCCAGACCAAGCGTCTCACGCCGATGAAGCTCCAGGCGTGGCATGGTCATTACACGCCGAAGCCGACAATCTATGTTCGCGCCGATCAAATGAAAGAGCCGGATCGCCTGGCCCTTCGTGTGCGTGACGACTCCGGGCGGGTGTGGGTCGCCCAACCCGAGCCGCAGGGTCATCCCGATGGCGTGCACGCCTTTCTCCTCGAACTGCCGCCCGACGTGACAAACATCGTGCCTGAGCTTGTATTGCTCCGGCCAGTTGAGGCAGAATTCCTGGTGAATACCGGAAGCACGGCGACGCCATGAATTGCCAATCCCATCTTTATCGCGGCCTCGACCCGAAGCTCATCAGGCGCCGCTGGTTCTTTCAGCAATGCGGCGTGGGTCTCGGCGCTGTTGCGCTCGGGACACTGTTTCGTGAAAGTGGCTGGGCTTCACCCGCCGCGCTGGCCAGTCCGCTGGCTCCGAAGCAGCCGCATTTTCCCGCCAAGGCCAAGCGCGTGATCTTTCTCTTCATGGCCGGCGCGCCGAGCCATCTGGAATTGTTCGACAACAAACCCGAGCTAACGAAATGGAATGGCAAG
>CAZNOE010000844.1:0-3070 GCA_964574525.1 uncultured Bifidobacteriaceae bacterium | reverse complement strand
GCGCGCTGACCGGCAGGGCGTCGTCAACGCCTGAGAACCACAGCGCTTCAGCCAGCGCGAGACGTTGGCGCTTAGGGAGCTTCGCCAAGGCCGGGAAATCCGCGAGTTTCATGGGAGGGAAACTAAAGCATGTTCAAATCAGAGGCAAGACGGCGATGGCGCACTTGGGCCATACGTTTCCTGAAACTCCGTCGGCAACTCAAATCCTGCGCACTGAGCGACATCGCCGACAGCATGCGCTCGCTGATTCTGGAACAGGTAACGAACGGCCTGGCCATGCACATGGCGGCGCTGTTTCTCGTCAACGGCGGCAAGGGGCGGCAGGAAATCGCAGCGGTTAGTTACTGCTCGCGTGGTTTCGGAAACGACGCCGGCAACTCGAAGCCTTCGCGCCGGGCGAGGTCTGCCCAACCACCCGGAAAAAGCCAGAGAAACGAACTGGATGGATAATGGCCGTAAGCGACTTCCGCCGATGGAGCGGAAGGACCATGTTTCCATTCCCAGACCAATCTTGACTCGCCATTGGTTGCGATGCGCCGGACGGTCAACGTCGCGTCCGACTCATCCACGCCGATGCGTTGCCAGCCCCACCAATATCTGGCATTGGGAAGAAACAGATCCGCTCTTTCATCGCCCAACGTTGTCACGACTGCGGTTGCGATTCGATTGCTCAGGCTAAGTGCCAGTTCGAGGTTGGCCGGAATGGTATATTGGGCAACGACGTCCCCCGCAGGTTCGGTGCGTTGTGTATGCGTGCGAACCCAGGCTGGATAATCATCGTTACTGCTTTTGAGGGCCAACTGAATTCGCGACTGTTCTTCCGGGGTGATGGCCAGCGCAGCGCGAGCGGCAGGGGTGACATTACCATTCCCGTCGAACGGCTGGAGGCCGACTTGCTTCAGTACGCGTTTGCTGACGAGCACGTAATCCTTTGAACAATTCCAACCGATGCCAAGTTCCTCGCGCAACTGCGCCCAGCGTTTCGGACTCAGTTCCCGGCCTTCCAGCAAAGCGAGCAGTTCGTGGTCAACTTGATTTCCTGACTGCAATTGCCGCAGTTGGCGCTGCTTTTCGATGATTTCGCCTCGTATCGCAGTGATCGCCGCAGTCAATTCCACAAGACGGTTGGTCGCCGCGCACAACTCGGCTTCACGAATCGGTCGCGCCGCCTCCTGCCTCTCCGCTGTTCGATTCAGGGTTGCCAGGCTGATGGCGCCTGCGCCAAGAATGAACACTGCCATCAAAGTCTTTTTCATGGTTGGTTGAGCGAGACTGTATTCGTGATGCCATACTGCCGCAGCCACGGGTCGAAGAATTTGGCCGTGATTTCTCTGGGGAAAAACGGAGCACCGATCAAAGCAGCGTCCGGGCCGATGCCGCCTTCAGAACTGTACCAGCTTCCGAGGAAGCGCGCTTCCTTGCCGTCAGTCACAGGCTCGATCCATACCGTGATGGTTTGCGGATTCTCGGAAATCGTCCAAAGATTGCCCGGCCAGAAAAGCTGGATTGCGCCCGCATCCCAACCGCCGAACATTTTCTTCCCGCGCTCCTCGCCCAGGTGTTGCGTGATTTGATCGCTCGTGTTCTCAGCCAGGGTTTTCAATTCCTGGCCTAGCGGCGGAACGATGACCGTCTTCGCCACGCGACCAGCCGGTTGGCCCAGCGCGTTGGTTTCGTAGGCGTGCGCGGACATCAAATCCCTCACGCCTTTCCAGTAATCTCCCAGTGCGCGCTCCACGGGAAGTTTTTCCTCGGGCGTGATGCCCAACATCTCCAGAGCTTTGTCGGCAATCTCACCCGAAGAACTGAACATCCCTTGCATCTCGAGTTTCATGACGACGGACTTGGGAATGCGAATGTAAGGCAGATCGTCCGGCCAATGATAGTTCGCCTCCGTGAGCAATCCGCGAATGCGCCTTTTCAATTCATCAAGCTTCTGCGCCGCCGCCATCCGACGAGTCTGTTCCGTCGCCGCGCTGGCCAGTTCAACGTCCAGTCTTTTCGCTTCCGCCCGCAACCGCTCCAGTTCTGGCAAATTCTTTTCGTGCTCGGTGAGGGCCTTGGCTGTCTCCATTTGTGTCTGCCCGGCCAGCTTCTCTGCGGCCTGGGCTTTGTCCCATTGCCAGAGCACCGGCCCAGCCGCGACGGCAACGGTAAGCATCGCGGCCTGAGCTTTGGTCAGGCTTGCGAAACGCGCGAACAAGGCGCCTAAACCTGTCACCGCTGGAGGCACGGCCTGCAGGGTTGCATTCACAACTGCGCTCGCGGTCGCCGCCGAGGCAGAGGCAGCAGTGTGTTGCAACACCGCAGCCGAAGCCGCCACGGTCGCGGTCTTGAAGCCGCGCCGCTTAAAGAATTGTGAGAGTTTTTCAAGCGCGCTTTGCACGCGCTTCTGCGCCGCATCCTCGCCCACACCGAGCGACGCACCCACGTCGCGCAACGATTGGCTTTGGTAAAAACGCAGCAGCAATGCGGTGCGGTCCTTTTCGCGAAGGGAAAGCAACGCTTCATCCAGCAGTGGCACGAGCGCGTTGAACGCGGGTTGATCTTCCGGGGTTTTCATGGTCGTGCCCAGTTCGGCGGCGGTTTGTTCGCGGCGCCGCCGCCGCAACTCGCTCCGCAGCCAGGATTTGGATTCGAGCAACGTCGTTTTGTGAAGCCATGCCGGGAGCGAATCGTCCGGCGCGAATTGCCACGCCTTGCGCGCGAGAGCGGAGAAGACGTTTTGGGAAATTTCCTCCGCAGCGCCCGCATCCGAAACTTTCCGTACCGCAGTGGCGAACACCAGGTCGAGATGGCGCCGGATGACATCCGCCAAGGCTTTTTGGTCGCCCGCCCGGGCAAATGCCCTCAGCAATTCAAAATCAGCGCGCCGCTCGTTCATGGTTCACCCAATATGCTGCCGCTGCCGGGGGAAATCCGAAATGAATCTTGCGGAGCGCGGACGGCCGAATCCGCGCTCGACCGGTCAGCCAAACATCATCCGGCAGACGATGACCGAGGCGATAATCCCCACCGCATCCGCAATCAATCCCGCCGGCACGGCGTGGCGCGTGCGCCGCACGTTCAC
>CAZNOE010000843.1:0-3081 GCA_964574525.1 uncultured Bifidobacteriaceae bacterium | reverse complement strand
ATGCGGATGAGGATGAAGACCACGGCAAGGATGATCGGGCTGATCCGGGAGAGGGGGGGAGGGGGGGCGGCGGGGGGACTACGGATTGCGACTCTTACGGCAGCAGTGGCGGTGGCGGTGGCGGAGGAGGTTGTGGCGGCACGGGCGCTACTGGTGGACAATCGGGCGGCGGCTCGTTTGCTGTTTATCTTTTCGCCTCGGATGCACACGTTGAATTTTGTACCCTCATCACGGGCAACGGCGGCAATGGCGGCAATGGCGGTAATGGCGGTGCGGGAGGAATTCATGGGATCGGCGGAAACGGCGGGCCTTACGGTGGTGGTAGCGAACAGGACGATGGGGGAAATGGCGCTCGTGGTGGCGACGGCGGGGATGGAGGTCGCGGCGGGCACGGCGGCGGCGGCGCGGGCGGGCCTTCGATTGGAATCGGTCGCGCGGGAGGTTCAACCCCGCAGCTTACATCGCTGAATTTTATACTCGGTTCAAGAGGCTTTGGCGGAAGTTCGTCTGGCAACGCGGGATCAAACGGGATGGCTTCAAACGTTTACCCGTGAAATGTGTCCACGAAACCAGTTTCCTCATCGAGCATTACGCGGACAACTTCCCGCTCTGGCTCGCGCCGGATCAGGTGCGCGTCATCACGATTGGCGAGGATGAGCCGTTGCTCAATTACGCGAAGCAAATCGTGAACGAGTTGCGCGCCCACCAGGTCCGCGCCACGGGCGATTTCGGCAGCGACCCGATGAAAGCCAAGATCGCCAACGCCGAGCAGGTCAAAGTCCACACGATGCTGGTGATCGGCGGTCGCGACATGGAAGCCGGAGCGGTTTCAGTTCGCCTGCACGGCAAAGGCAATGTCGGCGCGAAACCAAAGGGCGAAGTCGTGGCGGATATTCTGGCCGCGATTAAAGAGCGAAAAGCTTGACCCAAATGTGCCAGGGGCTTTCGATTGAAGGCGACAAAGTTCTGTATTACTTGGAATCTCGTTACCCAACTGGAACGATGAACGAAGTGCGGCGTGTTTCAATTCGGATTTTGCCCAATCGGCTGCAGTCAAAACGGGAATTCGCCTTTGCGTCCGGACGGTGAAAGGCTTAGCTTCATGGCATGAAAGCGAATCTGCCAATCGAAGTTGACCCGGAAATCATGAGCGGTGCGCCGGTGTTTCGCGGGACGCGCGTGCCCGTGCAGTCGCTGTTCGAGTATCTGGAGGACAATCTTTCGCTGGATGAATTTCTGGACTGCTTTCCGACGGTGAAGCGCGACGATGCGATTGCGGTGCTCGAACACAGCAAGAGCGGGTTGCTCCAGGAAATTCATGCGTGAAAGCTGTTCGACGAATGCATGCCTCAACCGCTGCGCCGCCTGCTGGCGGGTTTTGAGATTTCCACGGCGCAGGAGATGGGCTGGGGTCGCGTGAAGAACGGCGAATTGCTCAAGCGTGCGGAAGGTGTGTTCGATGCATTCGTGACCTCGGACCAGCAGCTCAAGTATCAGCAGAATCTGAAAGGCAGGCGGTTGGCGGTTCTGGTTCTTTCAACGAACCGTTGGCCGATTATGAAAGCCAAGACTGCGGAAATTATCGCGGCGATTTCGGCGTTGAAGCCGGGAGATTACGTTGAGTTGACTCTGTGAATTTTTGAAAATGAAGACCGAAGAATTTGAATTGATTGAACAAGCCCTCAAGGCCAGCACCGCGCCGGCGGAGATTGCGGCGGCGTTCAACGAGTTGACCGCGTTGCGCGAGCAGTTGAAAAAGTTCGGCGAGCCGGTCGTTGTTCGGCGGCGTTAACCGCTGGCGCTGGCCATCGCAATTCCACATCTTTCGCCCGTTCCATGAACGGACGGTTTCCAGTCAAAGTTGACGGTCAGTGGCGTGAAGCCGAAATCAGCTTCGCTTCGGAACGCGAGGTGAAGCGGCTCGCTCATTGGCGGATTCCCAGGCCGCTGCCTCAAGACCCGGTTCAAGCGCAGAAGATTTTTGATGCCGTTGAGTTCGCGCGGCTGGCTTGTAATCGCTGGCGGTATTATCACCGGCAGCATCTCACAGTGCGGAGCGCGGAGGATTTGACACAGTTCATCCACGAGCATCCGACCTCTGAAGCGGCGATGGTGCTGATTACGCGTCCAGCCTGGCGTTCGCTGATTTCAACACTCGGCATCGCATATCTGCGCCGGACGTGGTGCAATCATCTGTTTTTGGAATTCTTCGCCACGCATCCGCAGGTGATTATCCGTCGGCGTGAACAAATCGGGGGCGTTGGCGATGCCATGCTTTATCAAATTGTCGCGTTGGCCGAACAGCTTGGCGTTCCATGCGTGTGGGGTGAAGCGACGGAACAGTCCCATTCGTGGTATGAAGAACATCTGGGCATAGACGAAGTGCTCGATCATTTTTTCATCGAAGACAATGTAATGCTGCGCTGCCTAAACGAAATGCGCCGCGCGAAAGAGGATATGCTTGCGCATCGGCCAAAAGCGTAGGAGATTCACGTCATGAAAATGAAGTTGAAAAGCAATCGCATTCGCTCAATTGAGGAATTGTGGGCGCTGGAAGAAAAATCTCCCGCCGTGTGTGGGCCAAGCCCGGCGTCGTTTGCCGCCCGTCACGGGTTGAGGCTGTCCAAGGCGTATGTGACGTTCATGCGCAGCCAAAAGTCCAACGGCAATGGGGCGCGCAAGATTGTGCAGCCCCGCCGCAAGCTGGTCGCTGCCTGACCGAATCTTTTTTCCAAGCCAAAGCGAACGGGAAACCGTTCGCTTTTTTTGTTTTGCGGCCATTTCGACACCTCACCCTCAATCCCTCTCCCCGGTCGAGGCGGAGAGGGGGGATTTCATTTCGTGTGCTTCGTGTCTTTCGTGATTCAACTCTGCGTCTCCGGGTCTCTGTGTTGAAAATTGAGGTTTCTTTGCGGTTCGCTGAAAGGTATTTTCCCCGCTATGTCTGCCATTTTGAAAGACGAAGAATTTGTTGCGATTGAACAAGCCGTCAAGACCAGCGCCGCGCCGGCGGAGATTGCGGCCGCTTTCAACGAGTTGTCCGCGTTGCGCGCGGAATTGAAAAAACTTGGCGAGCCGGAG
>CAZNOE010000842.1:0-3086 GCA_964574525.1 uncultured Bifidobacteriaceae bacterium | reverse complement strand
TTAGACAAATTGCGTGCCCGGCTGCGTCCCCTTTACGAAGAGATCAAATGAACAGGGACGACCAGTTTGAGAAACGTCTCCAGCGCCAGCCGCTGCGACAGGTTCCTGCCCCGTGGCGCGACCAAATCCTGGCAGCCGCGAAATGTGGGGCCGTTGCTCCTCACGCATCACGCGTCACGCGTCACGCATCGTGGTGGCGCGAACTGTTCTGGCCGGCGCCACAAGCGTGGGCCGGGCTGGCCGCCGTTTGGCTCGCCATCTTGACCGTCAACATCGTGAGCCGTGACGCTTCGACGGCGGCCGCAATTCGCGTTGTTCCTCCGTCACCGCAAATGCGTCAAATGCTCCAACAACAGGAGCAGTTGCTCGCCGAATTGGTTGATGAAGCGCGCACCGGCGACCGGCCCAAAACATTGCCGTCGCGGCCCCACAGTCGGGCGCGGGAGGAAATTCAGAATGCATGAAATCATGAGCAACGAATCAAAAAGCACCTGGACGAAATTTGTGGAGCGGCCTCGCCGGTTTTTTCTGACGCTGGCGCTGACGACGATCGTCTTGCTGGCGCTCTGCTTCGGCACGGGAATCTTACTGCGGCACGTCAATCCCTCTCCTGGTTTGCGATCGGTTGCGGCGTTTCTGCTGGTGGCATTGACCTTCGGATTCGTCATCGGCTTCTTCGGATTTTTTCTTGCGTTGATTCCGTCATTGCAGCCGCTGTTTCGCTGGGTCGTGCGCCGCAGTGTTTTCCTGGCGGCGTGCCTCATCACGCTGGTCGCAGTGTTTTACGCCGAGGAAAACTGGCGCGGCAAACACGCGTGGGAAAATTTCAAACGCGAAGCGCAAAGCCGGGGCGAGTCCATGGAGATCAAGGACATCATTCCGCCGGCCGTGCCGGACGACCAAAACGTGGCGGCCACGCCGCTGTTCAAGCCGATTGGCGACGAGTGCGATCTGGAATGGCGGAGAATGCACAGCGGACCGAACGGCGTGACCAACGTCGCGGATCGTTTGAATTTCGGCATTGGCCGAACCAACGAGCAGTGGCCGGACGGCGCCACCGCCAATTGGATGATCGGTCAGCGCACCGATCTGAAGGCGTGGCAGAATTACTACCGCAATCCGACGCCACCGGCAGTTTTGTGGGCTGAAGCGCAGGCTGCGTTTGCGGAGCGTTACGGTCTTCCCGGCACAACGATTTCAAAACCGGTGCCGACCACCGCTACGAACGCCGTCCCGAATGAGTTTCCGACCACGCCGCAGCCGCAAACACCGGTTGCCGACGTATTGCTCGCTTTGAGTAAGTATGACGCGATCCTCGACGAATTGCGCAGCGCGGCCGCAAGGCCACAGGCTCGTTTTCCAATTCGTTATGAAGATGGTTTCAGTGCGCTGCTGCCGCACTTGGCGCGCATGAAAAGCCTCAATCAGTTCCTCGCCTTGCGCGCCGCGGCGAAACTGGAGTCGGGCCGGACCAATGACGCGGCGGCCGACGTGGAGCTTTCGCTGCGGCTGGCGGATTTGGTCCGCGAAGAGCCGTTCCTGATTTCGCATCTCGTGCGCCTGGCGCAGTTTCAGGTTGCCCTCAACCCGCTGTGGGAAGGATTTGTGGAGCATCGGTGGACCGATGGGCAACTGGCGAACTTCGAGCGGCGCTTGAGCCAGTTTGATTTCCTCGCCGATTTCCAACGCGCATTGCGCGGCGAACGGGCGTGCTGCACCTGGACGATTGATTACGTCAACCGAATGCGCGACGCGAGCGTATTGGGAAACCCCGAGGATCAAAGCGGCGGCCCGAGCGCGAGTGAGCGGATGTTTGGCGAGATCATGTTCCAGCTCATCCCGAGCGGTTGGTTCGAGCAGAACAAGGCCAGCCTCGGCCGCCTGCATATGGAATTGATCCTGCCGACGGTGGATCGGGAATCCAGACTGGTGTCCCCCTCTAACATGAATCGCTTGATGGCGACGCTGGAGCAGCGCCTCACGCGCCGCTCGCCTTACAACTGGTTTGGCGCGCTTCTCCTGCCGGCGATTGGCAACGCCTCGTCCAAGTTTGCGCAGGGACAAGCCTCGGCGGATTTGGCTCGCGTCGCCTGCGCACTCGAACGTCATCGCCTCGCGCAAGGGCAGTATCCTGAAACCCTCGATGCTCTCGCACCGCAGTTCATCGCGAAAATCCCGCATGATGTCATCACGGGGCAACCACTCAAATATCGCCGCACCGCTGACGGCTTCACCTTGTATTCCGTCGGCTGGAACGAAAAGGATGACGGCGGCAGCGTGGTCACCACCAAAGACAAACGTCGCCCGGGCTGGACACAAGGCGATTTAGTCTGGCAGATGCCGGCAAAGTAGGACGGGTTCACAGCGCCTATAGCCTGTTCAAACAGTTCTCCGTGTCCTCGCGCCCTTGTGTTAGGCTCGCGGCATGACTGCGGTTCAGGTTACAGCCGGCGATCTGCCGGAAAGCCGGCGCAAATGGCTCAAGCGATTATTCATTCTAGCCTTCCTCGCCATAGTCGCGCTGTTGGCCCTTGCCGTGACGGTGGAGAATCACCGTGGCAAACGCGCTTGGGAACGATACCGGCGCGAATTGGAAGCCCGCGGAGAAAAGATGGACTGGCAAGCTTTCGTTCCGCCGCCAGTGCCGGACGATCAGAATATTTTCAAAGTGCCAAAAATGTCGGAATGGTTTGTGGGGAAGGGCGACAATGAGCTTTCGGAGCGGCTGCACGCCTTTCCGCTCCAGCACAGTGCCAACGCGGTGGCGGAAGTGACCATCGTGCCGGGGAACACCAGCGTCGCGCCTGAAGATGCCGATGTTGTTCTGCGATACAATTACCGTGCCCTGAGCCTCGCGGTGATTCCGGAGAATCCGCCCAATCCTCCCAAGCCGGAGTGGTCCATTATTCCGCTCATCCAATTTCAGGATATCCCGTTGCTGAACGCCATTGATCACCTGGCCCGCCAGGCGGGTCTTAACTACGTTCTCGATCCAGGGGTTGGTTTAAGCCCGGATCGTCCCCAGCCCATAGTCACCATTCGTTGGGAAAACCTCACGGCGGAACAAACTCTTCTGGCCCTGTTGA
>CAZNOE010000841.1:0-3087 GCA_964574525.1 uncultured Bifidobacteriaceae bacterium | reverse complement strand
AGAGCGCCGCTACAGCGGCGAACCTGTAGCGGCGGTCTGTGACCGCCGTCTCTCCCTGCTTTCGGAATGGATGAAAAGTTTGAAGAACTCGCTCTCAAAAGCTTTGCGCGAGATGGGTATTCCCGCGCCGCATTGGCAGAAAGGATTCTTCGATCACGTGATGCGTTCCGAAGAATCGTATTCGGAGAAGTGGTTTTATGTGGCCGAGAATCCAGTGCGGAAGAAACTGGCGGCTCATCCTGAAGAATGGCCGTATCAGGGTGAGGTTTATCCGCTGGAAGCCAGGGGGCACACCTGATTCGGCGGTCGCAGACCGCCGCTACAATCGAGCCGCACCCGCAGAAGCAGGCCGTGCTTTGAAATTGGTTGTATCAGTGAAGCTCTTTTGCTGCGACACTGGGTCATCGGTTTCCCGTTGTGAACATTTCATCCGCCATTTTTGATCGCAGCGCGCCGGACCTGGCTTCGTGTCCGGACGAGTCGTTGCCGGAGTTCGCCTTCATCGGCCGCTCGAACGTCGGCAAGTCTTCGTTGCTGAACATGCTCGCGGGCAAAAATGGTCTGGCCCGCGTCTCGCCCGTGCCGGGGTTCACGAAGCTCATCAACATCTTCACGATGAACAAGACGTGGCGGCTGGTGGATCTGCCGGGATACGGTTTCGCGCAAGTGGCGCGGGAGGATAGGGCCCTGTTCAACCAGGCGGTGAACGATTACCTGAAAGGTCGAACAAACCTCTGCTGCGTCTTCGCACTGCTCGACTCCGGGCTTGCCCCGCAAAAGATTGATCTGTCGTTCGTGGAATGGCTTGCCCGCCACGCCGTCCCGTTCGTCCTCGTCTTCACCAAGACCGACCGGGGAACGCCCGAAGCGGTGCAGGCAAACATCGCGGCATTCACGGTGCGCATCGCGGGATGGTTCGAGAAGTTGCCGGAAATTTTCAAATGTTCATCCACAACGGGCCAGGGCCGGAGCGAGTTGCTCGGGGTAATCGCCGCGACTTTGGCCGCCGGTCCGGCAGTGGCTGAACCGCCGCCGCCGACTGCGCCGTTGCCACAGGAAGTCGAGCCGCCGTTCACGATGCAAGTGAGAGCGGGAAGTTCGCGGGAGAAAAGCCCGCACGAGAAAGGGCGACTCAAAGTCTCGCGCCCGTGGTGAGGCGTTTGCGGACGTCCACACACTCTCGCAGTCCGCGCTCAACATTTCCCATCGCCTCCCGTTTTCCTCGCGCTGCGCCCAAAGCGCCAGAGGGCTGGCGCACTCCAAGACGCTTCGCGCAGTTCGGAAGTCATCGGCAAACGCGCCAGCGTCTTGGCCTGCGGTGCTCTCCATCGCTTTTCCCGTCCTGTGTTTTACAACTCCGTGAGGAGCGAGATCTTTGTAAAAAACCAGCCCACTAGCTAGAATCTCCAGCCCCGTCGGGGCGACATATTCCGCTCCTGACGGAGCTTGAATTCATTTCCCTCCACACTACAAAGATGACGCCCCGCCGGGGCTTGCTTGCGCGCGGCTATCCCGACACGATGACTTCATGCTTCGAATCAGTCATCTGTCCTTGCTCGCCTTCTTCCTCTTGCCGCTCTGCTCACGCGGAGAATCCATGAACGATGCGCTGGCCCGGGCGACGGCCGCGGTCCAAGCCGCCGCGCCGCGGGCGCAGGCCGATCCCGCCCGTCCGGTCTTTCATGTGACCGCTCCGGCGCAATGGATCAACGATCCCAATGGCCCGATCTATCACAAAGGTGTTTATCACCTCTTCTACCAGCTACATCCATTTAGTGATGGCAGCGGGGCGAAATACTGGGGGCACGTTCGGAGTCGCGACTTGGCGAAATGGGAGCATCTTCCCATCGCACTTGCACCTTCGGGCGACGCGGGTGAAGCGGAGATCTGGTCCGGTTGCTGCACGATCAATGGCAAAGGCGAGCCGATGGCTTTTTACACCAGCATCGCTCCCGGAAAGTCGGCCATGCATCATGCTGAGCAATGGGCGGCCACGAGTGACGATGATTTGATTACGTGGCGCAAAGTTCCGGCCAATCCGGTTTTGTCCGAGGAGTTGCACAATGGGAAGAAGATTTATGATTGGCGCGATCCGTTCATCTTTAAGGACCAGAAGCGAACGTTCATGGTGATGGGTGGCAATCTCAACGAGGCGAAAGGCGGCCAGGCTGTGGTGAACATCTATGAAGCGGAAAATGCTGAGCTGACAAAATGGCAGTATCGCGGCGTTCTGTTTCAACATCCTGATCCCGCGGCCCGCACGGCCGAGTGCCCGAACTTTTTCAAGCTTGGCGATGAATGGGTGCTCTTCGTGTCGCCGTACGGCAAGGTGCAGTATTTCGTCGGCGATTTTGACGCGGAGACCTGTCGCTTCCGACCGCGCACGCGTGGCTTGCTGGATCACGGTCCAAACTTTTACGCGCCGAACACGATGCTTGTCTCCGATGGCCGTCGTATGGTGTGGGGTTGGGTCAATGGGTTTTCGGGCGGACGGGGTTGGAACGGTTGCCTGTCTTTGCCGCGCCTGTTGAGCTTTTCGCGTGATGGCCAACTCCGGCAAAACCCCGCACCGCAGTTGAACCAACTGCGCGGCAAACCAGTCGTCTGGCGGAATGTGCGGCTGGAGAACGAGCACAAAGCGTTGTCGCTGCCAGAATCCAACACGCTGGAAATCGAGACGGAGATTGATTTGCAATCGGCGGCCCGCGTCAGCCTTGGAGTCAAGAGCGGGAACAAAGGCGCGCAGGCGCCGGTGAATTTCAACGGTCTGGAATTGCAGGTGCTGGACGCAAAAGCTCCGTTAAGCCTGGCCAAGGGTGAACGGAGGTTGAGGCTGCGCATTTTCATCGATCGCTCCGTGCTGGAGGTTTTCGCCAACGAAACGGTGTGCATCACAAAGACAATTGCTCCGCTGGAGGCCAGCGCCGCGTTGGAAATCCGCGCCGAGGGTGGCAGTGCCGTCGCGAAGCGGATTCAAGCCTGGCCCATGAAGACGATCTGGTAATGCCCGGACTTACCCACGCTCAACCTTTCCCCCTGCTCGGGCGGTTTGGACCAATGTGTGCCATTGAACTCGTTGGTAACTTC
>CAZNOE010000840.1:0-3090 GCA_964574525.1 uncultured Bifidobacteriaceae bacterium | reverse complement strand
CATGCCTGATCGCGCCAAGGTCACTTCGCTGGAGGCCATCGAGTCCTTCCGGGCCAAGCTCATCATCTATCGCGAGAAAGCCGGCCGCGTCCTCGACGAAGTCAGCGACGACGTGATTCGCACGCGGCTGTGGCTGGAGAATGATCGCATCGCCCACTGGCAAAATGAAATCAAACGCCGGATACGTGAATTGGAAATGCGGCGGCAGGAACTTTTCAGCGCACAACTTTCGGGACTGCGCGAAGCGTCCTACGTGCAACAACAAGCCGTTGTGAAAGCGAAGCGCGCATTGCGTGACGCCGAGGAGCGATTGCAATCGGTCAAGCAATGGAGCCGCCAATTCGATCAACGCGTCGAGCCGCTCGCGCGCCACGTGGACAAACTCCGGCACACTTTGGGTCAGGACATGGGCGCGGCGGTAGCGTGGCTCGCCGAGCTGTTGAAAACCCTGGCCGCCTATGCAGAGTTGTCGCCAGTCAGTCCGGCGACCACGCCGAAATCCGCGGAAAACCAAGCGGACCCAACTGAGGATGTAAAGCCATGAGCCTTTCGCAATATAGCGGACCCACCCCTGACCCCTCCCAGGAGGGGAACAGGCAAAATCGGGCGCGAGCCGACAGTTCCCCTCCTGGGAGGGGTCAGGGGTGGGTCCGTCAGGCTCAGATTGGCCAGTTGGTTTTTCATTTCTCAGTTTTCAATTTTTTCCCGTTATCATGACCGCCAGCAAAAACCGATTGATGGGCCTGACCAAGGAATTGCGCGCCGAGTGGGAACAAACCCGGCAATACTGGAACGACGCCAAAAGCCGTGAATTTGAGAAACGATTTCTGGAGGAACTCATGGCCGGCGTAAACCTGGCCGTCACGAACATTGATGCCCTTGAACGAGTCATCAGCCAAGTCCGAAGCGACTGCGAGTAAGCTCCTGAGCACCGCTGAGACGCTGAACCTGCTCGACCGCTTGCGCCGCGCCGTGCGCGACCTCGTCACGCGCGCCGAAGAGGCCGAGCGGGATTTCACGGCGCGCTCCAACAGATTGCGCGGGCAGTTTGAGCAGGCCGTCGCGAGCGAACGGGAGCGCTGTTCGTCGGAGATCGAGTCCGAGAAAACCGCCGCTTTGGCACGGCGCGAGCGAATCGAGTCAACCTTTGCGGCCCGCAAGACGCGCATCACCAGAGCACTCGAGAACGCGCGCCAGCGCAAGCTGGCGGACATTGAGACCGCCGAAGCCAGCCGGACTGTCGAAACGCAGCACGGTCTCCTGGAAGCCGATCGCAAGCACGGCGCCGACACGCAGAACAACAAGGCTAACCACGAAGCGTTCACCGCGCGCCTTGCCACGGAGCAGGCCGCGCTCGAAACACTCGAAGCTCGCGCGCGCGCGACGCTTGGAGGACGCGGCGCATTCACGGCGACCCGGGAGCCCACATCGCTTGACCTTTCCGCGCACGAAAATCAACTGGTGGAACAGCTCCGCGAACGACTCGAAAAAGCGGAAAGCGATTTGGCCCGCAGCCGCCACCATGTACTTCCGGTATTGTTTCGGCTTTTACCCATCTGGCTCACTGTCCCGCTGATTTTGCTCGTGACCTTCGCGCTCGTGCCTGAATTGCGCCAATTCAATTTTCGTGCGATCCCCCCCAAAGCATTGGAAATCGCCGGCGGCTGCCTCGCGGGTGTGATCGCGCTTTACTTGCTCGCCAAAGTCTTTTCCTCGCCCCGCACGAAATCCGCTGCCGCTGCACTCCGCGAAGCGCGAAAGCTCCACGAGGTCTGCGCCCAGAAAACCGGCGCGAGTTTCGCGCAGGAAGCAAAGCGCATCCAACTCGACCACGCCAGGGCAACGCAGCGGCTCAACAACCTGTGGAAACAAACCGTGGCGGAGGCGAAATCACTGCGCAACGACTGGACGCGCCGCCTCGAAGGACAGGCGCGAAATCTCCAGGCCGAAAACGAAGATCGCAAGCACCGTGGGCTTTTGCGCACCGAGGAAGACCACGCGGAAAAAATGGCGCGCTTCCATCAGGAGGGCGCCAGCCGCACGAAACAACTCGAAACCGCCTACGCGGAGAACGTCGCCAAGCTCGATGCCGCGCGCAAAACCAACCGCGAAGCGATTGAAGCGGAGTGGCGGACCGGCGTGTTGCCGCTTTGGGAGACGTTGCAAGCGGCCCGCAGCGCTGCGGAAAAACTCTTCCCGCTCTGGCGCGCCGAGTTGTGGCAAAACTTCACGCTGCCAAATGAGTTCGCCCACGCCGCCAGGTTCGCGGAACTGGCCGTGGACGTGGAAAAGTTTTGCGACGTTTCGCTACAAGGCAAGGGTTCTTCGCTGTTTTCAGTCGAGCGAAAGGCCGTGGGGAGGACCGCGGAGGATTCCCTCTCCCCTTCGGAAGGGGAGAGGGTCAGGGTGAGGGGTGGGCCACATGCTGGTTCCATCACCACCGGCTTAGACGAAACGCGCGTCCCCCTCCCCCCCGCCCCCTCCCCCCTCGGCGGGGGGGGGGGGGTAACGCCCCCCACACAGTTTACCGTGCCACTGCTATTGTCCGTTCCAAGGCAGGCGTCGCTCTTGTTCGAGACCAAGCAGTCCGGTCAGGAGCAAATCATCGGCGCCCTGAACAATCTCGTGCTGCGCCTGCTCACCAGCGCGCCGCCGGGACGACTTGCTTTCACCATCTTCGATCCGGTGGGGCTGGGGCAAAATTTCGCCGGCATCATGCACCTCGCGGATTTCGAAGAACGCCTCATCAACAGCCGCATCTGGACGCAGCAGGCGCAGTTCGAGCAGAGGCTCGCTGATCTCAATGAGCACATCGAGAAGGTTACGCAAATGTATCTTCGCAACGAATACGAGTCGCTCGTCGAATACAACGCGCAGGCGGGGCGGCTCGCGGAGAAATATCATTTCCTCGTCATCGCCGATTTTCCGGCGAACTTCAGTGACGTGGCGGTGAAGCGTTTGCTAAGCATCGCCGCCAGCGTGCCGCGCTGCGGCGTGCATCTGCTGATCCATTGGGACCAGCGCAAGCCAGCGCCGGCGGATTTCGTGCCGGAGGAATTGCGCAAGAACGCGATTTGCATTGTGCCCAAG
>CAZNOE010000839.1:0-3091 GCA_964574525.1 uncultured Bifidobacteriaceae bacterium | reverse complement strand
ACGAAAGAGACGATGCGCTTGGGCACACCGAAGGCGACCATTTTCTTGAAAGCATCGGGAAGCGCCGCGTCCGAAGAAGTTGTGGAAAAGGCGATCAGCGCCGGCTCTTTCACTGCCTTGAGAAATTTGAGGACCGGGATGCGCGCGAGCAACGCCACTGGCCAGAGAACTACCAGGATGAAAACCACCAAGGCGCCATAGAGCGTCAGCACCAACATGAGGAGGTTGCGCAACACGCCCAACCCCGAGTGTCCCACGGTGACGGCCATCGCCGCGCCGATGCCGAACGGAGCGAACATCATCACCAATCCGGTGAATTTGAACATCACTTCCGAGAGTCCTTCGAAAAAGTTGAGCATCGTTTCCTTGGGCTTGCCGGAAACCTGCGTGAGCGCGACGGCGAAAATCACGGCGAAGACGACGACCTGCAAAACGTCGTTGGCGGCGGCGCTCTCAAAAAAACTCTTCGGTGCAATATGTTCGATGATTTCCTTCAGCGTCTGCTTCTGCGGCGTGACCGCGCTCGCCGCGTCCGAGGGCGGCGGGAGAATTACGCCCACGCCCGGCTTGGTGAGATTTACCGCGATCAAGCCGATGGCGAGCGCGAGCGTGGTGACAATCTCGAAATAGATGATGGATTTGAGCGCCAGCCGGCCCACGGCCTTCAAGTCATCGCTGTGTCCGGCGATTCCAACGACTAGCGTGCCGAAAATAATCGGCACGATGATGCATTTGATCAGCTTGAGGAAAACGTTGGAGATTACCTTGAGGTGCTGCGACTCGGCCGGAAGCAACCAGCCAATGGCCACACCGATGAACATCGAGATGATGATCCACTGGGTCAGGCTGATTCGGCGCAACAGGGCGATCATGTGGTTGCAACGCTGGCTTCTGAAATCATTCCGTGGGGCCTTTTATGTCGCACGGAGTGTTGGCTGAGGCTAGTTTCGATGCACGATCAAAGCAACAGCAACATGCGCAAGTTCAACGTTCAAGGTTTATTGGCTGACTGCGCAATGAGCCGGCTCGACAGGCATGCAGTGTCGTGGCCGCATGGTGAATATGGGTTGCCCGCCCCTAGCGTCACGCGTTATAAACGAACACGATAAACTCCAACGAAATAACGAATCATGATCAAAGGCGTCCACACCATGTTCTATTCCTCGGAACCCGACGCGTTGCGGGCGTTCATCCGCGACAAGCTCGGTTTCCCTTACACCGATGTCGGAGAGGGTTGGCTCATTTTCGATCTGCCCGAAGCCGAGATGGGTTGTCATCCCGCAGACCCGGCCGACGGCACGGCGTCCGGCACCCACGACATTTCATTCTACTGCGACGACATCCACAAGACGGTGGCGGAATTGAAGGAGCGCGGCGTTGAGTTCACCGATGAGGTCGCCGATCACGGTTATGGACTGGTCACGCACTTCAAGATGCCGGGCAATTGCGAGGTGCAGCTTTACCAACCGCGTTACACGAAGAAGCCGTCAACCAAGATAAAGAAGCGGGCAATCCGTACGAAGAAGCGGCCAACGAAATGAAAATATCGTCGCTGGTCACATGAACTTCACACTCGACGTTCAGCGGCGTTGACTCAGCACTTCTCGTTCGTACTGTTTTACCTCCACAAGCCACGCATCGCCGACGGGCACGTCGTGTGTCCCGCAGTAGTAATCCCACACCGCACCGAATGGCAGCACCTTCGCGTCTTCCATCAAGGCGAGCCGCGAAGTAAAATCGCCTTCGGCCTCCAGCGCCTTCAGTCTGTCAATCGGCGCGACCAGCGCCAGCAACAGCGCCTTGATCATGTTGCGCGTGCCGATGACCCACGCGGCCACGCGATTGATGCTCGCATCAAAGTAGTCCAGTCCGATCCGCACGCGGCCAGTGTGTCCGCCCCAGACAATTTCTTGAGCGATGGCCTGCAACTCATCCGTGAGCGTCACGACATGGTCGCTGTCCCAGCGCACGCCGCGGCTGACGTGCAACGCGATTTCCGGCAGATAGAGCAGCACGGAGGAAATCTTGTCCGCGATGCCTTCCGTCGGATGATAATGCCCGGCGTCCAGCGTCAGCAGAATCTTCCGGCTCACGGCGTATCCGAGATAAAACTCGTGCGAGCCGACGACGTAACTTTCCGAGCCGATGCCGAACAGCTTCGGCTCCACCGAATCCACGCTGAACTTGCGATCAATCTTTTTCTTGAACACCGCGTCCAGCGAATCCAGCAGCCGTTCGCGCGGACCTTTGCGGTCGGCGGGCGTGTCCTTCATGCCGTCGGGAATCCAGAGGTTCGTCAGGCAGGTGTTGCCGAGCGCTTTGCCGATGCCAGCACCGATTTCGCGGCTGCGAATCCCGTGCTCGACCCAAAACCGACGGATTGCCGGGTCACGGTGCGAGAGGGTAAAGCCGTCGGCAGCCTTCGGGTGCGAGAAAAATGTCGGGTTTAAGTCCAGTGCAATCCCAATGGTTTTCGCCCAGGCAATCCAGTTGGCGAACTGTTCGACGCTCAGCGAATCGCGCTCCACTTTTTTGCCGCCCGTCTCGGCGTAACTCGCGTGGAGGTTAAAACGATGCCGGCCGGGGATGAGCGAAATCGCCTTCTCGAAATCGGCGCGCAGTTCGTCTGGGGTGCGGGCTTTACCGGGATAATTGCCCGTGGCGACAAGTCCCCCACCAAGTTGCGCCCCCGCATTCTCGAACCCGCCGACGTCGTCGCCCTGCCAGCAATGAATCGAAATCGGGATGCGCGCGAGCGTTTTGAGCGCGCGGTCGGTATCCACACCAAGCGCGGCGTAACGTTCCCTGGCAAGTTGGTAAGCCTGTCCGGTGTGCTTGCTTTGTTTTCCCACGGTGATCATACGAGACCTATTTCGCGTTCGACGATCAGAATCTCTTCCTGCTGGAACTGCTGTTTCAACTGCTCCTTGAGACGCACCAGATATTCGCGCGACTCGGCCGGGTTCTGACCAATCACCCGGTAGATTACGATCTCATCGCGATAAGTCATGCCGCCGAATTTCCAGAAACCCTGATTAGGTTGCGGGAAATAAGTCAGCCCTTCAAATCGCTCCAGGAGGCGAGCCTGAAG
>CAZNOE010000838.1:0-3102 GCA_964574525.1 uncultured Bifidobacteriaceae bacterium | reverse complement strand
CGGAAATCAATTCCAACTCCGCCTTCGCGTCATCGCGGCGGCCCAGTCCCAACCACCCGATGGCGGCGTTCAAGTAATGTGAATCAGGCGGTTCAAGTTTTTGCATCTGTCCAAAACGTGTTGTGTGTCGCGTGTTGCGTCAAGCATCTGATGTCGTGAACGCTTGACGCGCCATGCAAAGCGAAACACGACTGCTGGCATTCTCGAGCATTCTCCGCTATCATCAATTCCATGGAACGAAATGAGAATCATGAAGGCTCGCCCTCACCCTAACCCTCTCCCCCAGGGAGAGGGAATAGCGACCGGCCGTTCCGAGACTCTCGGAAATCCACTCGCGTGTCTCCGCGTCCTGATGTTTCCGAGCAAGAGGCGAACGAGCGGAGTGACGTTATCGCAACGCGCGACACCGGCGGACGATTCTCCCTCTCCTTGGGGGAGAGGGCTGGGGTGAGGGCGAGCGTTTCGACTATCTTTTCCATGCGCATCACTGGCGGACAAGCAGGCGGGCGGATTCTGAAAGTCCCGAAAGGTCTGGCGGTGCGTCCTACACCCGACCTCGTCAAGCAGGCGGTCTTCAACAGCCTCGGCGCGCGGGTCGTGGGCGCGCGGGTGTTGGAACTCTTCGCCGGGAGCGGCGCGTTGAGTCTGGAATGTTTGAGCCGCGGCGCTACGTCGGCGATGTGCGTGGAGAAATCCCAGAAGCACGCGGAGTTTATTCGGCGCAACGCGAGCACGCCGGAATTCCCGCCCGGGGCGCTGGAAATCCGAGTGCAGGACGTGTTCACCGTGTTGGCGCAACTGGTCGAGAGCGGGCGCGAGTTTGATCTGGTGCTGGCCGATCCGCCTTATGGCGAGAAGAACGTCGGCCGCCGCTCGACCTCGTTCGCGCAGCAGCTCCTGGATGATCCGCACCTGCCTCGCGTCCTCGCGCCCGACGGACGGTTGGTGCTCGGCCACGCGCGCCGCGATACGCTCGAAATCTCCGCACCGTGGCACGAAGTGAGAATGCTGAAGCACGGGGACAGCATCATGAGGTTTTTGGAGTTGGCGTAGCGGCGATTGGGAAATCGCCGCCATTCAAAGAACACGGCGGCTCTCCCATGAACCCACGTGCAAAAGCGGGAGCAAGCTCCGCGCAGTCCAAACGCTCCGCGTGTTCGGACGCCTCGGAAGTCGCGAAGCGTTTGGAGTGCGCCCGGCTTGCCGGCGCTTTCGGTTCAGGGGTTCAAGGCGAGCATGTTTTCGGGAAAATCTCTCCCGAAAGCCGCTGCGGGTCACTTCGCGCCCACATCCACGCACACCACGTCGCCCGCTGCGTTGCGGCAATAGATTTTTCCGTTGGCCAAAACCGGTGTGGTCCAGCATTTGCCGCCGAGAACTTGCGCGCGGGAGATTGGTTTGAACGCGGCCGGCGTGGCTTCGGCCACCATCAACTCGCCCTTTTCGCTGAGCACAATCAATTTGCCGTCCGCCATCATCAGCGAACCCTTGCCCACGGATCTTTCCGACCACTTCACCTCGCCTGTGTCGAAGACGATACACCGAAGCTGGCTTTCATCCACGCCATAGACGTGACCTTTCCAGAGCACCGAACTGTTGAAATGATTGCGGATGTTTTTGTTTTCCCAGACCGCCTTGGGCGGCTTGCTGCCCACATCAAACACGGCGCAGCCGTGGTTGTAGCCCGAAGAAATGAAAACCTTGTTGCCCGAGAGTACAGGATCAGCGGCGTTCACGTCGTATTGCGTCCGCCAGGGAAATCGCCAGACCTCTTTGCCATCTTTCATGCGAACAGCGGCGACGTCCTGCTTTACCGCCATCATCACAGCGCGGTCACTCCCGGCATTGAACGGGACAGGCGTGGTGTAACCCGCTGCGTCGGTGCCCGAGGACCAGACGACTTTGCCGGTCTTCGCATCCAGTGCCGTGCCGGCGGTGCCCACGTTCAAGATGCAGAGATCGTCTTCCACCAGCACTGAACCAGAAAAACCCCATTGAGGCACCTTCACCTTCAGTCCCGCCACGAGGTTGGCAGACCACACTACCGTGCCCTTGGCTGCATCAAAGCAGTGCATCATCGCGCGCTTGCCCAGAGTGTAAACGCGGTCGCCGCTTACGGTCGGCGTCGCGTTCGGTCCGCCCTCATAAGCATTTGGCTCGAGCTTGGCGGGGTAGGAGTGTTTCCAAAGTTCCTTGCCGTCATTCGCATCGAAGCAAAAGATCGTGTCCGTGTCGCTCGCGTTGCCCATCGTGTAAACGCGTCCGTTGCTGACGCTGAATGAAGTGAAACCCGTACCGATTTTCGTCTTCCAAACCTGCTTCGGCCCGCCCGCGGGCCATTGGGACGACCAGCCGGTTTCCTTCGAGATGCCGTTCGCGTCCGGGCCGCGCCAGCGGGGCCAGTCCTCGGCGTGAAGGGTGACGGCCAGGGCCAGGAGGCAAGCGGCGGAGACACGAAATGCATTTTTCACCCGCCAGAATTAGCCCAGGCGCCGGTACGTGTCAACGAACCGGCGCGTTCTGACGTTGCAAATGCCCGCGCCGCATCCTACGATTCGTTGTCCCGGCATCGTGCGGTTCGCCGGCGGAAAATGGCCGAACACAAAGTCAAATTCGAGGTCTTCGAGGGCCCGCTGGATTTGCTCCTTTATCTCATCAAGAAGGAGGAGGTGGACATTTACGAGGTCAACCTCACGCAACTCGCGACGCAGTTCATCGAGTACATCGAGTTGATGCGGCAGTTCGATCTGGAAATCGCCGGTGAATTCCTCGTGATGGCCTCGACGCTTATGTACATCAAGAGCCGCGAGTTGCTGCCCGTGGACCAGCAGGTGCAGGTCGAGGGCGAGGACGAAGGCGTTGATCCGCGTTGGGAGCTCATCCGGCAACTCGTCGAATACAAAAAATTCAAGGACGCCGCCGCGAAACTGCAGGTGCTCGAAGAACGGCAGGAGGGCGTATATCCGCGCCTCCCGGGAAAACTCGAATTCGAAAACGCCACGCCCGCCGCGCGGCCGGATGTTTCCATTTTCGATTTGCTCAACGCAGTGACCGGCGTTCTCAAACGGTTCAGCACCCGCGACGACGCGCGCGACATCTTCG
>CAZNOE010000837.1:0-3102 GCA_964574525.1 uncultured Bifidobacteriaceae bacterium | reverse complement strand
CTGGCGAAATACGCGGCCCACGTCACGAGCGCCTCGTTCGGCGCGGTGACGGATGCGGATTTGAAGTTGTGAACAGAGGATAAAATGATTGTGCGTTGCCGGCTGAATCTGGCAGCAACGTAGAGTTGCATTATGAGCAGGTTCAGAACGCGGCGCTTGCCCGAAATCCACGGCGGTTCTTGGCCACAAGAATGCCTGTTTTGGGCGCCTAGGCCGTAAATGCCTGCCCGTAAACCTCATACAATGTTATGCATTTGCAAAGTATATAACCCCGCGCGGTGCAGTCCCCAGTACTGGTGACTGGTTGGGGACAAGGCATCTGTTAGAGTGTCCGCGTTGGTGAGATGCAAAACGCGGTTACTGTGTGTGTGTGAAGGCGTGAGTCTGCGGCGCCGCATCTCGGAGAAAAGATTTTGTTCTCAAGTTCGGGCCGGATGAAAATCCGGCCCTTTCTCTTTTCTCGGGCGACGCCCTCCATGCCGGCCGGCTTTTGGGTTGAACGTGCGACGATTTGACGGAAAACTGTCCCCATGCTTCAGTTCATCGCGCCAGACGTGCGCCGCCTACGGGGAGCTATGCGGCTATTCCACCGACCGGCTCCGCAATGGCTCGTGAGTTTCGCCTTGGCGACGAATCTTGCCGTCGCGGGTGAGCAACTCTCGCCCAAGGCTGCCAAGGCCGCGTCCATCCGTTTGCAGGAGGTTTCCGGCAAACGGTCCGATCCGTTGTCGGCGGCCGGCGCAAAAGCCATCGTGTTCATCTTCGTCAGCATCGATTGTCCTGTCTCCAATAGCTACGCGCCGAAGCTGCGCCGCATCAGCGAGGCGTTTGCGTCCAAGGGTGTCGTGTTGCGTCTGATCTATCCGAACCCTGACGAACGCGAGGCGAAGATCAAAAAGCATCTGAAGGAATACGAACTACCGTTCACGGCCTACCGCGACCCGCGCCATGAATTGACCCGGGCCGCAGACGTGCGCGTGACTCCCGAGGCGGCGGTGTACGTCCCCGGCAAAGGTTGGGTGTATCATGGCCGCATTGATAATCGTTACGTCGAACTCGGCAAGGCGCGGCCCGCCGCGACGCAGGAGGATTTACAGGAGGTGCTGGACGCCGTGTTGGCCGGAACTCCGGTGAAAGCCTTCTCGACGCGCGCCATCGGCTGCTCCATTTCCGCGCTGCCATGAGTAAGAAACATCCGGCCCGTTCCGCCGGCCCGTCGTCAAGGCTCTCCGTTAACAAACGGACTTCGGCATCTTCCGGCAATTCCCACCGTCCGCTTTTCATCGGCGTTGCAGCGCTAATCGTATTGACCGTCGCGGCCGGCGTTGTGATTCAGCGCCGCGACCGAAGTCCAAAAGCTCCGGAACCCGTTTTACGTTCCTCGGCCCACCGGCACACTGACCTTCAACCGCCACGTTGCGCCGATTGTTTTCGAGAACTGTTACTGGTGTCATCGCCCCGGGCAGTCCTCTCCTTTCAAGTTGTTGAGCTACGCCGACGTGAAGAAGCACGCCGCCGACATTGCCCGCGTTACCGCGAGCCGCTACATGCCGCCCTGGCTGCCGGAACACGGTTACGGTGAATTCGCCGGAGAGCGGCGGCTGACTGCGGAGCAATTGGGCATCATCCAGCCATGGGCCAAGGAAGGCGCGCTGGAAGGGAATCCCGCTGACCTGCCACCCATCCCGCAATGGACGAGCGACTGGCACCTCGGCACACCGGACCTCACTGTCCGCCCGGACGCCTACACGCTCGCGCCGGACGGCAAGGACGTTTATTACAATTTCGTCGTTCCCATTCCCACGACGGCGAATCGCTTTGTGAAGGGCGTCGAGTTCCTGCCGGGGAATCCTCGCGTGGTACATCATTCCTTCATCGAGATTGACCGGACCCGTGACGCGCGCCGATTGGCTGAGGTGCGAACTTCTCCCGGCTTCTACGGAATGGAAACGCCCGAAAGCGTGGTGATGCCCGGCGGTCAATTGCTCGGCTGGCAACCCGGCAAGGTGCCCAGCTTCGCGCCACCGGGCCTCGCGCGTGAACCCAGACGACCCTATCGCGAAAAAATATCTGGACATGATCCGCGCCCGGCTGGGCCGTTGAGCCACGGATGTTCGGCTGGCAGAAATGGCCGCCAGGGGTCACCCATCAGGAAGGGTGGTCAAGATGTGGTCGTCATTGCGCCGTCCACCCGCCGTCAATCAGAATGTCCGTTCCGGTGATGAAGCCCGCGTCCTCGGAGCAAAGGTAAACGGCAAGCTGACCGACTTCTTCCGCTTTGCCCCAGCGGGCCAGCGGGATTTTGGAAATGAATTCGCGACTGAGTTCCGGGTTTTGCATCAGAGGCGCGTTCAACTCGGTTGCAAACACGCCGGGGCTGATGCCGTTGACGGTGATTTTCTCAGGCGCCAACTCCAGCGCGAGGGCGCGGGTGAATCCGAGCAACGCGGTCTTGCTCGCGGCGTAGGCAGTCCGGCCCGGCAACGCCACGTGGCTCATGATGGAGGTCATGCTGATGATGCGACCGTAGCCCTGCCCTCTCATGTGCGGAACAAAGGCGCGGCACATCAGGAAGACGCTCGTGAGGTTCGTGTCCTGCACCTGCCGCCATTCGGCCAGAGTAAAATCCGTGACGGGCTTGCGAATGTTCATGCCCGCGTTGTTGATGAGGATTTGCACCTTCCCGAAGCGGTCCGTCGCCGCAGCTTCAACCCGGCGCACCTGCGCTTCGTCCGTGACGTCGGCGGGACAGATTTCGGCCTCGGCGCCGAGCGCGCGGACTTCGTCGGCTGTCTGCTGGAGTTGCGCCTGGTTGCGCGAAACCAACAAGAGCCGCGCGCCTTCGGCGCCCAACGCCAGGGCCATTGCCTTGCCCAAGCCTTTGCTCGCACCCGTGATCACTGCAACTTTGTCGTTTAGTTTTTTCATTTTGTCGCGGGCTCGAAAAGCCTTTTACAACCGCTCGCGCCCGCCGTAGCCGGCGTCCAGGTCATGCCAGAATTCGATGTCTTCCTCGTCCTGTTCCCAGCACAGGAAAACTTCCTTGCCGCCGATGATGGCCGGGAAATCCACCAGGCCGCGCTCCAGGTCCTTGATCATGAT
>CAZNOE010000836.1:0-3106 GCA_964574525.1 uncultured Bifidobacteriaceae bacterium | reverse complement strand
CGCACCGTGACCACGTTGGTGGTTGGCGTATGGTTTTCCGCGGGCGTCCAAGTGAACACGCCGTTGGCGGCGTTGATCGCGGCGCCGCTCGGCCCCACGTCCAGACTGAACGTGAGAACATCCGGCGGAAGATCACTATCGGTGGCCGTGGCAGTGACAGTCAAAGTACTCAGCGCATTGATGAGCTGGTTGGAAATCGCGGCCAGCACCGGCGGATGATTGCTGTTCACGGTATTGACGGCCAGGGCAACGTTATTGCCGGAGTTATGGTCCGGGGACGTGCTCGTCACGCTGGCGACATTCGTGATCGACCCAGGAACGGTGGCGGTGCCGACGACTGTGAGCGTGGCGTTGTTTCCAATCAAAAGGGTGCCCACGCTGGCGGTGACGACGTTGTTGTTCCGGCTGAAACTGCCTTGCGATACAACCGCGGAAACGAAATTCACTCCCGCAGGCAAAGTGTCCGTTACGGTCACCCCATTGGCTGTGGTCGGTCCCCCGTTGGTCACGGTAACCGTGTAGGTCACGTTCTGGCCGAGTTTGATCAGGGCGGGCGAACCGGAGCTGGTCAATCCCAGATCGGCGGTCGGATAAACGGCAAACTGGCCGCTGTAGCCGCGGTGAGAACTTCCATCATCGGCGCGAAGATACATGTTGGTCGCCGTTTGTTGGACCGTCACGGTGCCGGTCCAAACGCCATTGTTGAAAGTTCCAGACACGGTGGGCGTAATCGGCACCGGCTGCGGCCCGGGAAACGGAATCGTCAAGCCTGCATTGCGTACGCCGGCGCTGCTTTCATCAACCGGCCAATTGGCTGCGGTGTTGTTATCGGAATTCCCGGTCCGTTGATAAGTAAAATCGGGATCCAGGCTCGCGCCAATCGGGACCCCAGACCATTGGGCCGAAGGGATTGGGGCCGGGACGGCAATCTCTCCCGGAAACCCATCCGCCGCACAGACGAAATCAACGATCTGTCCGGCCGCGTTCCGCAGCACCACCGCTATTTGATTGTTGGTGGATACGTTCAGCCAGAAAATGTTGGCGCCCGTGTAGAAGTTTGGATACGTGCCGGGAGCGGTTCCGTTTTCTCGCAGCAGGAACACCTGTCCGGGACCGCAGACCGTTCCGGACGGGATGGTAAAGGTCAGAACGGGATCAGGCCAGGATAGCCAATCATAAACGCTGATCTGCCACCCGGACAGATCAAAGGAAAAGCCGGTCACATTCTCAATTTCCACTTTGTCTTCGGGGCCGGCGTCAATTTCGGTGATCAACACGGACAGGTTCGTTGCGCCGGAGCCGATCAATCCGTCCAGCGCCACAGTCCCGGTGAAGCTCGTGACGGGATTGTTCGCGGGATCAACCGCCGTCAAGGTGACGGGAAAAGGAATGTTCAAATACTGCGTCGCCGCGATGGCGCTCCAGTTGAAATGATCCAATTGGCCAAGAACAGAGTCATCATTGATGATTGTGCCGGTGCCCGTGCTGTCGGCGAGGGTGGCATTGACCGCTCCACTCAAGTCCACGAAGAATGTTTCATTTGCTTCGGGGACAGTGTCGCTGAGGACGACGACGGTAATGGTGCTGTTGGTCGTGCCGGGTGGGAAGCTCAGCGTGTCCGATGTCGCGAGGTAATCGCTTCCGGCAGTGGCCGTGCCGTTGGCCGTCGCGTAATTGACCGATACGGTTTGATCATTCGTATGCGACAGTGTGACCGTAAACACGGCATTGGTCGTGTCGGCATTGCGTTCCGTCACGCTCACGTCATTAATGGAAACAGTTGGCGGAGAAAAATTCACGGTCGTCACCGCCTGGGCCATATTGTTGGCGGAAACCGGATCGGATTGCGTCCCGGCCACCGTGGCGACGCTGGTGATGCTTCCCGGCAGCGGCGGCGCTGTGACCGTGATTTGGACGGTCGCAACCGCGCCCACGCCAAGACTTCCCAAATTCCACGTGGCGATGTTGTTATTGATGGAAGCAGGCGGGGAGGCAGAAACGAATGTCGCGCCCGCTGGCAGAACGTTCGTGAGGAAGATGCCGGTTGCATTGGCTGGGCCGTTGTTGACCACCAGCAGCCGATAAGTGAGATTTGCGCCGGTCAGCACCGGGTCGGGGGAATCCGTCATGGTGATCGAGAGATCGGCGTCGTTGCCGCCAGTGCAGCAGATCAGGTTGGTGGTCACGATGTTCAGCCGCCAACCGTTGTTGATGGCTCCCGAATCACCGCCGCTGTCATCGAACACGTATAACGCCCATGTTCCATTCGGGTTCGCGCCGGCCAACGCGGCCAACGCGGCCCCCGAGGATCCGGAACCAGCCGGTGGCGGAAAATTCTCGTCGTTGGGAAGATAGTTGGTCGGACGATATGTTCCGGAGGAGATGCTGCTGGAATCGGGCAACAAGGAACCTGCACCATCGTCGAACGTCAGGTTCACATTGTTGATCGCATTTCCCCCGCCGGCATCTGACATGAGCAAGACCCGTTGACCGCCTGGCCCGACCAGCAAAACATCAATGTCGTCGGGAAAAGTGTGCGTGATGCCATTCAATCCAACGGTGACTTTGCTGATGGTTCCGGGCAATCCGCTGAGTTCAATCTTGCTGGGATAAGGCGCGGCGGCCCCTGAACTCGGGATCACAATCGCGCTCGAATTGGTGAACGAGGTCGTCCGGGATTCATCATCCAGGATCGTGCCGATGCCCTGGCTGGTGGCCAAAACTGCATTCAAGGGGTTGGAAAGATTCACGAATAACGTTTCATTTGCTTCGATGACAGCGTCGCCATTGACAGCCACCGTAATGGTTTGGACCGTCGTGCCGGGCGTAAACGTCACCACCCCATTGGCGGAAACGTAGTCGCTCCCGGCCGTGGCCGTGCCGTTGGCCGTCGCGTAATTGACCGAGACCGTTTGGCCGCTGGCTGCCGAGAGGCTCACCGTGAACACCGCGTTGGCCGTCCCGCTGTCGCCTTCGACCCGCGTCACGTTGTTGATGCTGAGCGCCGGGGCGGCGTCATCATTGA
This sequence comes from uncultured Bifidobacteriaceae bacterium, assembly GCA_964574525.1. Taxonomy (GTDB): domain Bacteria; phylum Verrucomicrobiota; class Verrucomicrobiia; order Limisphaerales; family JADLHS01; genus WYBW01. Next base: position 81 of record CAZNOE010000836.1, on the reverse strand, counting down.
GAATCGTCCCGGTACCCTGGCTCACTGCAATTGTCGCATTGACCGGGCTGGACAGATTCACCACAAACGTCTCATCCGTCT
>CAZNOE010000835.1:0-3116 GCA_964574525.1 uncultured Bifidobacteriaceae bacterium | reverse complement strand
CCGCAATTCGTGTAGTCCGTGCCGCTGGACAGGAACGCGCAGAAGACACAGTGCTCCATGTGAAACATTGGAATATGCTGATGGATCGTCACCTCGAACCATTCCGGCGGCGCGGCGCGCAGCAAGGCCTCGAGTTGCTGGAAATTCAAATCATACGACGCCGTGACACGCTCCAGTCCGAACCGGTTTTTTAAATAATCCGCCGTCAGGCGATTGGCGATGTTGAGCGAGAAATCTCCAATTCGCCGGTCGTTGGCAAAAAACTTCAAGTGATCGTAGTTGCGGACGAGATAACCATCGGCATTGGAAGAGCGGACCTGACCCAGCGTCCACTCCTCGCCCATTTTGAAAATGCGCGGCGGGGCGACGAAAATAGTTGATGGTTGATGGTTGATGGTTGATGGCCGGCGCGCCAGCGCGATAGCGTCGCGATATTTCTTCGGGTTTTCGAAGTCGCAGTAAATCGTCTCGACGCCGCATTTCAGCGCGGCTTCCAACTGCGCGAGGTTGCGGACGAGGATTATCAATTGCGCTTTGGAGTGCTGCGACTTGTCACAGCTTTCTTCGCGCGGCGGACTTGTCCGCCACGCAGCGCCCCGTTTAGTGGCGCGCGGCAAGGCCAAAACCTCCCCATTTGCGGGCGACATGTCGCCGGCGGAAAGCGGTGACAAGTCACCGCACTCCAACGTCCACCGCTTCGGCTGGGCGCGCTGGCGTTCCAATTCCGCCACGGCCTCGCGGCGCAGCCGGTTCAGTTCGCTGACCGGCAGCAAAACTTCGCCCGCCAGAAAGTTTTTGAGTTCACCGAGTTTGAACGGGGTTCCGCCCAACCGGCCAAGCTGTTCCTGCAAACGCACCGTGGTGAATGGCTGCCTCTCGGCTTTCGCGAGCGGCAATGAAGAGTCGAGCTTCACGACGTGCCCGAGTTCGTCGCGCGCGATGAGCGTGAGGGGTGAACCGATTTGCCCGTGAACCTCAACATCAATTGATCGCTGGAACTTCGGCGTGTCGCCCGCGAAACTCTGGCGCAATCGCCGGTCCAGTTCCGGGTCGCTCGTCTTCCACAACTTGTCGCCGACGTGGACGCGCGAAAAATTGATGTCGCCCTGGCCGAAGCGGAGTTCTGCGCCATTGGGGATTGCGGATTGCGGATTGCGGATTTGGTACACTCGGCCGCCTTCCTCATTTTCTTCCGGCTTGCCCGCGTCAAACACGACGCCGTCTCCGGGCTTCAGCGGGCCTTCGAGTTGCACAACAACCGCGTCGCGCAACACGCGCGTAACTTCCCCCAGATATACGCCGCGCTTTTTGCCGAAGCGTGCGTGGACGAGTTGTTGATTGTTGATCCCGCCCAGCCAGCCGGTGTAAAGGCCCCGGGAGAAAGCCATCTCCATGTCGTAGTGGTCGGAAGGACGAGTTACACGAGTCCCTGATTCCTCCCGCAGAGAATTTGGGACTCGTGTAACTCGTGTAACTCGTCCCTCCGAAAATCCGTCCAGGGCCCGGCGGTAAATCCGCGTGATGTTTGCCACGTATTCCGGCGTCTTGAGCCGGCCTTCAATCTTCAGCGACGACACTTCGGCGCGAACCAAATCCGGCAAAATCTCCAGCCCCGCCAGGTCCTGCGGGCTGAGAAGATATTTTCGGTCGCCGAGTGAAATTTGCTTCCCGTCGGAGATGAGTTCGTAGGGCATCCGGCAAGCTTGAGCGCATTCGCCGCGATTGGCCGAGCGTCCGCCGAGCGCTTCGCTTGTGAGGCACTGCCCCGAGTAGGCGACGCAGAGCGCGCCGTGGACGAAAACTTCCAGAGGAAGTTGATGGTTGATGGTTGATGGTTGATCGTCAGCGACGGCTTGCGCAGTCCGAATCTTCTCTATTTCCTTTATCGAACACTCGCGCGCGAGCACGACAAGGTTGCAGCCCAGTTCCCGCGCAAACTCAACTCCCGCCGCGCTCGTGACGGTCATCTGCGTCGAGGCGTGAATCGGGAAATCCGGCGAGAGCTGGCGAATGAGCCGGCAGATACCAACGTCCTGCACAATGGCTGCGTCCACACCCGCCGAGATCATCGCGCGCAGGTGGTTCTCCGCCTCTGCCATCTCGTTCTCGAAGACCAACGTGTTGAACGTGACGTAGCCCTTCACGCCGCGCCGATGCAGAAACTCCATCAACTTCGGCAGATCAGCGTCGGTGAAATTATGCGCTCGAATGCGGGCATTGAATTTCTCCAGCCCGAAATAGATCGCGTCCGCGCCGTTCTCGACGGCGGCCTTGGCGCAATCCCAATCGCCGGCAGGAGCGAGCAACTCGGGCAATAACCCATGGCTCATCGCCGCCGGGCGGTTGTGTGCCGTATCGGCCGCAGTAGGCGTTTGTATTGGTATATCGTACACTGAAACTCAGCTTAGCAGAGGCGGGCGGCAAAACAAAACCTCTTTGCGCCTTTGCCTCCTTGCGCCTTTGCGTTTAACTCCGCCCATGCGCGTGTTGATCGTGGGTTGTGGTTATGTCGGTCTGCCGCTGGGCGCGGAACTGGTGCGGCAGGGCCACGAAGTCCTGGGCCTGCGCCGGACGAATTCGAAGGAGGCAGAGCTAATTGCCGCCGGCATTACGCCGCTTTTTAGCGACATCATTCAGCCGGAAGATTTGGCGCGGCTGCCCACGACGTTTGATTGGGTGGTGAATTGCGTGGCTTCGCGCGGCGGCAGCGCGGAAGAGTATCGGCAGCTCTATCTGCAAGGGACGCGCAACCTTGTCCACTGGTTCTCGTCTGCACCGCCGAAGAAGTTTGTTTACACGAGCAGCACGAGTGTTTACGGCCAGAACGATGGTTCGACGGTCAAGGAAACCAGCCCGACCGAGCCGGCAGCCGAAACCGCCAAGGTGCTCGTCGAAGCGGAGAATGTTTTGCTTGAGGCCGCGCAGCGGAAAGAACTCGCGGCGGTGGTTTTGCGCGTCGCCGGCATTTACGGCCCAGACCGGGGCTACCTGTTAAAGCAATATTTGAAAAACGAGGCCCGCATCGAGGGCAAGGGCGAGCGCATCCTCAACATGATTCATCGCGACGACTTGATCGGAGTTATCATTACTGCACTCAAGAGCGGCCGGGCCGGCGA
>CAZNOE010000834.1:0-3121 GCA_964574525.1 uncultured Bifidobacteriaceae bacterium | reverse complement strand
CTCAGCAGACAATCCGCCGGCGTCCACGTTTCGGGTGTGACATCAAGTTTCTGGAACAACGGATGCAGTTTTCCGGACGACTTCTGAGCCGTGAAACTATCGTTCACTCCAGCGCAATATGCCTCCAGCAACTTGCGCGTCGTCGCATCCAGATTCGCCGCCGTGCGCTCGGAGGCACGAGCCCAGCCGAACGTGCGCATCTTCCGGTCGTTATCCAGCGCTGTCTCGGTGCGATTGCCGCGTTGACGCTCACCCACAATCTCGGCGAGCCGGCCTTGAATGATCCGCAGGCCGTAGGTCATCTGGAATCCGCGCTGGTCGGCGGTCGCGTAACCAAGCCCATACATCGCACCGGCGTCTGTATCCGAGAATACGTGCGGAATTCCCCACGTATCGCGGATCAATTCGATCTTCCCGTAATTCGACTTCGGTTCGCCAACTGTGGAAACGGAGGCGAGCGCCAGCATGAGTAACATGCACAGGCAACGGCCTGGGAAAAGTTTCATGGCCCACATTCTGCCCGGCACAATTCCACTGAACAAGCGAAACACCCCGCCGAACGAGGCTTGAATTTTCCGGCTGTCCGTGTGTCCTGTGCGCGTGTTGCGAACGATCCGGCGTGCGGAATACGTGGAGTTGGTGGCGCTGTTCTTCATTCAAGGAGCGGCGCTGGGGATGTGGTTTGTGCCTTTGAGCACCGTGCTCGATGCGCACGGCCTGCACGCCATCAAGCCGTATGCATTTGCCACGTCCGCGCTGGCAGCGTTTGTGTCGCCGCTGATCTTCGGCGCGATGGCCGACCGTCACGCGTCACCGGTGAAAGTGTTGCGGGGACTGGCCCTTGCCACCGCCGTCGCCATGGCGCTGGCGAGCACCGCCATCCAATTGCGTTGGAGTCCGTCGCTGGTGCTCGCGCTGATTCAGATTCACGCGCTCTGTTCCTCGCCGACTTGGAGCATTTCTTCCACAATCGTTTTCGCGCGATTGGCAGACGCCAAAAAGGAGTTCGGTCCAATCCGCGCAATGGCCACGCTGGGCTGGATGTCCGGGTGCTGGCTGGTCAGTGCCTTGGGCGCGGACACATCGGCGCTGGCGGGATACAGCGGCGCAGTGGTGTGGCTGGCCGTTTGCGCTTTCACCTTCTTCCTCCCGGCTCTGGAAACACCGAAGGCTGTCGAACGACTGACTTGGGCCCAGCGATTCGGTTTGGATGCACTGACGCTCTTGAAAAATCCCGACCATCGCGTGGTCTTCATCACCCTGGCACTGTTCGCCATTCCAATCGCGGGATTTTATCCTTACACGCCGCCACATCTGCGTGAAGTTGGACTGACGCACACCAGCGCATGGATGAGCCTTGGTCAAGTCACAGAAATCATCGCCATGTTCATGTTGGGCGGATTGCTGCTGAAGTGGCGCTTGAAATGGATTTTCGCCTGCGGCCTGGGTTTTGGCGTGGTGCGGTTCGCGTTGTGCGCGGTCAGCGGCAAGGCGTGGCTGCTCGCTGGCGTGGTGCTGCACGGCTGTTCCTTCACGCTCGTCTTTATCACGGCGCAAATCTATCTCGACCAACGCGTGGACGCTGCGTGGCGTGCGCGGGCGCAGGCGTTGATGGCGCTGATGAATGGCGGCGTGGGCAACCTCATCGGCTATCTTGGCACGGGTTGGTGGTTCGTTGCGTGCGCGCGTCCGGCCGGCACCCAATGGCCGCTCTTCTGGGGCGGGCTGGCGGCGGCGGTGGCGGCGGTGTTGATCTATTTCCTCGTTGCGTATCAGGGAATCGGTGCTGCGGGTCGAAATAATCCTGGACAGAGAGAATGAATCCCAAACTCGCCGGGCGATTTATTTCCGCCCGCGAAACTCATCCATCAACTTCAGGATGCCCTCGCGGATTTCAAACAATTCCTTGCGCGCCTCGGAAATCATTTTGTCCGGCAACAGTTTTTTCGGCGCGACGGCTTCCAATCCGGCCTGCGACTTGTGCAGATGGTCGAGCGCGCGTTTAAGATAGGCCACTGTGAATGCGGCATCACGGTAACCGCGCCCTCGGGCAATGCCGTTGAGCGCGCCCGCCAGCTTCGCCCCGGTGGTTTGAAATTCAAAAATGAACTCCTGCAGATCGTCGTCCGCGGATTTTTTCAGGCCGAGCTTGTCGGTCTGACGCGAGAATTTCAGCGCGCCCTCGAAACAACGATGCTGCAAGGGATGGCGAAGGTCACCGCTCTTCGTGCGAATCCAGTCAATGCCCTCGCGGTGCGGTTCGGGTTCAGGCTCAGGCTCGTTCAACGCTTCCGCGCACGCGCGGTTGATCTCCTCGATTCGTTGGCGTTCCTCCTCCGCTTCTTCCGGCGTCAACTCGCGCACCCAGCCCATTTCCTTCGCGATCTTTTCCCCAGCCTCGTCGGAGTCGCCATACTTTTCCTGAAGCTCCATGTATTTGTCCGTGCGCGCGTCGGACTCCTTCAGAAATTTTTCGTAATCGTGTTCATCCCATTCCGCCTCCGGGTCCTTCTGCCCGCGCTTCTGTTTTTCCACCGCCTCGTTCAACTGCCGGGAAAACATTTGCCAGCCCGCTTCCACGTCCGCGGCGCGCTGCTTTTCCCCGGCGGGCGTCAGCCGCCATTCCGGCGGCGAAATGTTCAACTTGAAATCCGCGCTCTCAATCACGACCCGTCCGTTGCCTTCACTGAACCATTCGAGATAAAGCGCGTTGGCGACGCGTTCCGGCGGTTTCTCGCCGCGATCAATCATATCCAGCGCTTCCTCGTCGGGAATGGTGAACACCCGCACCTTTTGCGACGCGCTGAGATTTCCGATTTGGCCACGCTGAAGCGGATTGAACTTCGGCTTCTTGCGCATCGGAAAAGTCTTGGTGGGATTCTTGAACTTGAGCAAACAACCCGCGAGGTCGGGGCAGGCATTGCCCTCCAGTTCGAGCGTGACCGGCCCGGCGAGACCGTTGAGCCAGAGCTGCCCGCGCACAATTCCCTTCACGCGATTGTCAATCTCGCCGCGAATCACGCTGTCATGGATACGCCAGGCCATGCGTCGGAGATCACTCCCTGGAGTTCTTTCTGTCGGGAGTCGGTTTGAAAATCACCAGCCCGGTGAAGCGGCGGCG
>CAZNOE010000833.1:0-3130 GCA_964574525.1 uncultured Bifidobacteriaceae bacterium | reverse complement strand
GCGCGCGGCCCGGTCGCGTAGAGAAACGCGGCGATCCACAAGAAACCCACCGGTACGGCCAGCATCGCCGCGAAGGCGAGTCGGTGGGCCGTCAGGAAGTCCAGCCGCGCGGAATGCGGCATGGCCATGCCCACGACGATCTGCTGAAACGCGGGCAGGACCTTGACGGAAATAAAACTGAACAAGACGAGCAGCACCGGCGTGACCACGAACGCGATTACGACGAGGTAGTTGATCGCGCCGCGCGTTTGCGAAACGGCGTCCTTGAGCATCTGCCGGCACGCGGGCAGAACTTTTTTCAAATCGCCTATTCGCTGGCCGGCTTTGAGCATGGCGGTGATTTGCGGCGGCAACAAGTGTGGCACGCTGGCGATGGCTTCGTCGAGGCGCATTCCTCGTTGCAGGCACGCGGCGAGCGGAGCAAATCCTCCGCCCAGGACATTGCCGCGGCGTTTCGAAATGAAAATCAACCCCTCCTCGACGCGTTGGCCGCGGTCAAGCGCGATTTCAAGGATGTCGAGAAAGAGCCGCGCCCGTTCCGCGCGCCGCATCGGCAGCGTGAGCATGAAATGCAATGCGTAAAGAATTCCGCCGATCACGCCGCCCACGATCGCCACGATTGCCAGAATCGTGAGCACCACGGCCAGATTGTCTCCAATAGAGTCCATGTCAATTATTCGGCAAAACTTTTCCTCGTCGACTCTTCACATGCTCCCGCTCGCGTCGCCGATCATGTTCATGAACCGCACGAGCGTGAAGAACACCGGTTGCGTCTGGGAAATGATCATTATGCCCAACGCCAGAATCGAGACCGGCAGCGCCGAGTAGAGCATCATCTCGGCCCGGTGTTTGGCGCGCCCCTGAAAGATTTCGGCGGCTTTCTGGAAACCGGCCGCCAGATCATCGCCGCCGCGCGCGACCAGCCAGACGAACAACGGCGGGAACGCGCGTCCGGGCTCCGCCAGATCCGAAAACTTTCCGTGACCCGCTGCGAGCCGTTGCCTCCACGCGGCGAGTTCCGGCCCCGCGCGCGTGCCTTGCTCCAGACGTTCAACCAGCGCCAGCGCCTGGTCGAGCGGCACGCCGCTGCGCAGCATCAACGACATCGCGGAGGCCACTTGCGCCAGGCTGGATTCCTTGAAAGCCGGCATCCTCCAACGCATCGCCCGCCGCGCGGTCGGCACGGCGAGCACGACGAGCGCCGCAATCATCACGAGCCCCAAAACTACCGGCGACAGCCATAGGAGCGTCCGCGCCGCAGACGTGGAACTGTGTTGAGTAATGGACTCCAGGCTCGGCCAGACCAAGGTGCCGAGCAGGTAGCCAAGAAAACACGAGAGCAGGAATGCGCTGCACAGAACAATCATCGGATAGACCATCAAGCCTTTGAGCCGCGTCATGAGACTGTGCCGGCGCTGGTAATGGTCCGCCAGCAATGTCAGCACCCCGGGCAGATCGTTGCTCTGCGCGCCGACTTCGAGCAGGCGCTGATACAGTTCCGGCAGCCGGCCCGCGCGCGCCGCCTCGCGCAGTGGCGTGCCTTTGGCCAGGCTTGCTTCGAGAGATTGCAACTCAGTCTTCAGCGCGCCATCCCGCATGTCAGCGCACAGGCGGCGCAATGCGCCCTCCAGCGGAATGCCGTCGCGCAGCATGGCCGCCAGTTGGTGATTGAAGAATGCGAATTCGTCGTCATTCATAATTTGCCCCGATGTTCCATCTCTCAACCATTCGACAGGGCAGGCGCGTAATGCTCACGCAAGAGATTCGACTTTTGGCAGGAGTGGTCCAAACCGCCGCCAGGTTTTGGACTGCGGTGGGTGAGGGGCGAGGGCACACACCGCTTTTGGATTGGAAAAAGCCGAACAGGGAATACAGAAGATCGACAAGCCAAAAGCGGTGTCAGCCCCATTCCCCGCCAGCCACCGCACTCCAAGACGCTGCGCGCGATGACTGACTCACCCGTTATCCACACGAGCCAAATCCCAAGACTCGATTCAGCTCTCCTTGGTTCGTGAGTCCTGCGTTGACCAAATCCTGCGCGCCCTCCGCCAACGAATGGTGCGCGACCAATCCATCAAGATCGCGCGCGGCGAGACAGCGGCGAGAGGCATCATTGATTCGTAACCATTCCACCAGCGGCGACCGTCCGCGATAGCCCGTGTTCAAACAAGCCGTGCAACCCTTGCCTTTACACTCCTTGCACAGCCGCCGCACGAGCCGCTGGTTCAACACCAGTTCCGCCGAAGACGCCACCGCCGAGTGATCCTTGCACATCACCAGCAATCGCTCAAACACGCCTTTGCACGAGCCCGCGTGCAGCGTCGAGATCACCAGATGCCCCGTGAGCGCGGCGCGCACGGCGATGTTCGCCGTCTCCTCATCGCGAATCTCGCCGATGACGAGCACCTGCGGGTCCTGGCGCAGCAGGTGCCGCGCAGCTTTGGCGAAATCCAGCCCGCGCGCTTCGTTCACTTCCGTCTGCATGATGCCGGGCACGATTTGCTCCACCGGGTCTTCCACCGTGATGACGTGCCGCCCGCCCAATTCGGCGAGGCCGCGCAGACAGGCGTAAATCGTCGTCGTCTTGCCGCTGCCCGCCGGGCCGGTGAGCAAGAGCAAGCCGCTCGTTTGCCGGAGAAACCGTTCCAACTCGCCGCAAACCTCGCCGGACAATTCCAGTTCGCGCAGCGATTTGACCGCGGACGAATTGAAAAGCCGCAGCACGATCTTCTCGCCCGTCACGGTCGGGTAAGTCGCCACGCGAATGTCGTTTTGCGCGCCGGCTTCCTGCCGGTCAATGCGCCCGTCCTGCGGCAGCGAATCCTGATACGTCTTGAGCCGCGCGAGAAACTTGATGCGCCCGCACACGCGCTCGGCGACGTTGGCGGGCAGTTCGCTGGCGGGAGTGATGACGCCGTCGAGCCGGAAGCAAACCGCGGCGGTCTGGCCGCGCATGTGCAGATGGATGTCGCTGGCGCCCGACTGCTCGGCCTGGCGAATCAGGCGCTCCAGCACTTCCGGCGCGGAGGCGTCGTTAGTGCTGCCGTTCGATTCCCGATTGGTGGTCGGATTTTCCAAAATTGAAATCCCGTTGCGCATGTTGTCGCTGGTGATTGAGACAAGTCAAAGC
>CAZNOE010000832.1:0-3131 GCA_964574525.1 uncultured Bifidobacteriaceae bacterium | reverse complement strand
ACATCACATGGTCATCTTCTTTCAATGGCGGTGGGGCCGGGGTGAGGGCGAGCGTGACACCATTCTCGCCGTACGCTGTGTCCAGCGCGGTTCAACCGAAAGTATCGAGCAATCGTCATTTTTCTTGCGGACGATATTTTTCGAACTTCGGCACCGCCGGGTTCAAGTAATCCCACGACTGCGCGTCCGACGTGAAGATATGGAACCGCGGACGAAACCAGCTCGGGTCGTCCAGACTCGCGGCGTTGATCCCGACAACTGGCGACGTGCCTTCAGCATTTTCGCCGCCGGTAAGACGAGAGCCACACTCGCCGCAGAAACCGCGCTTGTGCTGAAAGCCCATCTCGCCTTGTGTGAAATGATGGCGCGGCGAGCCTCGCGTCACCTTGAATGACTTTGCCGGCACAATCACGACGCAGGAACCCGCGCCGCCCGATGCCCGCTGGCAATCTCGACAGTGGCACTGGAACATTTCCAGCGGTTCAGCAGCGCATTCGTGGCGAATCGCGCCGCAAGCACATCCGCCGGAAAAAGGTAACTTCATAAACTGTCACGACTTGATGTGACCCAGGAATTCTTCAGTTGGAGCGCCGCACCCCTCACCCTGTCCCTCTCCCCATCGGATGGGGAGAGGGGTGGCCGAAGGTCGGGTAAGGATTGACTCAAACCTCGACGATCGTCTTGAATCCGCCGTAAAGCATGCGTTTGCAATCGAACGGCATGTCCTTGGGATCGCACATCCCGCCGATGCGCGGGTCTTTCATGACCTTGGCGTTCACGCTGTCACGATGCGCCCGCGATTTGTAAACGATGTAGGAAAACACCACCGTCTCGCCGGGCTTCGTCTTGATCCCGCGCGGGAATGGCATTCCGAATTTCACATTCAGATCGTCGCCGACACATTCCTTGTAATCCAGCGCGCCATGCTCTTTCCAAATCTGGCTCGCCTTCTGCGCCATGCGGCGGTAGGCGTTCAAGTTTTTCTTCGGAACCGGTAAAACAAATCCATCTACGTAGTGAGCCATAATCCAGTTTCTTGGTTGATGGTTGAGTGTTGAGAGTTGAGCTTAATCAGGCGTGAGCGAGTTGCTTCTCGGATCGCACCTCTGCAGCCACGGGACATTCGCCCGCGACAGGCCGCACTTCGACTCGGATGCCATACTGCAATCCGGGACATTGCTGCGCGATGGTCACGGTTTCATCCATCGAACCGACGTTCAGCAGAAAGTATCCGCCGATGGTTTCCTTGGATTCAGCGAACGGGCCGTCGGATACGACGCGGTTCTTGCCGGAAACAATTTTGCCTTCCGGTTCGAGCGGATTTCCGGCCACGGCCGTGCCTTCGTTCTTCAGGCCGTTGAACCACGCCATCCATTTGTCGGCGACCTGTTGCATTTGTTCCGGCGAGAGGCCTTTGTACCAATCCGTGCCGCGGAAAATCAGCATGTAACCGTTTTGCGATTGTGTGCTCATATCGTGTCTGGTTGATAGTTGATGGTTGATTGTTATTCGATGCCCGGTTCGTTCAATGATGCGACAACCGAGTGCGTGTTGTCAGGACATTTATTTTGCGTTTCTGTCGCGTTCCCAAACGCCGAACATGTTGTTCTCCGTGTCCTGACAAACGGCGAAGTAGCCCATCTGCGGCACGGCGGTCCTGGGCATACAGATCTTGCCGCCGAGTTTCTCGATCTTTGCGGCGAATTTGGTCACCGACGGCACGCTGACGTAATTCATGACGGTATGGTTGGGATGTTTGCGCGGCATAAGCGCGCCATCAGGAGACGCATCAGCGCCGCCAGTGTCAATGTGCAAGAAATCCGTCATGCCGCGGAAAGGATTGACCTTCCAGCCGAACAGACTTTTGTAAAACTTCTTTGCCCGTGCGAGATCGTCCGCCGGGATTTCAAAACAGACGATGCTGGCCGCCGACTTTTTCTTTGCTGTACTCATGTTTTGCCTTTTTTTCGATGATGATGTTTTCGTTCTGTCAGAGATATGACGAACGACCGGGCGCATTTGGGACAATTGCACCAAAAAAGTTTTGGTCAACCGGAGATTCTCCTCAACTGCGCTTTCACGGACTCACCATTTTGATCGGCCAGGACGAAAGCTCTTCGCCGCGCCGTGAATGATTTTGTAGGCTTGCATCGGATAGGTCTTCTTGATGCTCACGAAGACGAGGTTGTGGAAGACGCCTTCGGGCGGGCAGCGCGATGTCCACGATCTCTCGGGGAAGTTCATCTTGAAGATGGGCAGGAAGAGTTTCATCCCGCAGTCGCGGGACGCCGCCGATGTAGAAGTCTTCCATCGGCGGGATGCCAACGATGGTGGCGGGATAGACGGCGTCCTTGCGGTGCGTGATGGCGGTGACGTGGAAGACGGGATACGGCTCGGGCAACGTGTAGTAGCCGGTGTGGTCGCCGAACGGGCCTTCGTCGCGCAACGGCTCGGTCGGGTCAACGTAGCCTTCGATGACGAAGTCGGCGTTGGGCAAAACGGTTTTCAATTCGGGCAAAATGTTTTCAAGGCTCGGCCAACTCAGCTTCAAGCTGCCACAACACGCTCACGGGCACGGCGTGCAAGTTCGATCCGAACGCCACGCCGGTTGAACCAGTATAGAGCAAAATGCCGCGCAGAAATTTTTTGCCCGTCTGCTCGCTCAAATGCCGCAAGCCTTTGAAGTCGCTGCTCGTCGGGCTGGCCGTCTTCTTCACTTCAATGCCCACCAGCCGTCCCCGCGCATCCTCAAGCACGAAGTCCACCTCCCGCTGTGTGTGCGTCCGGTAATGAAACAGGCCGGGGCGCGTCTTGCTCCAGGAGATTTGCTTCGTCAGTTCGCCCGCCACAAAACATTCCAGCGCCGCGCCGGTCATCAGATCGTCCGCCTGCAACCGCGCCGTGTCGAGGCCGAGCAGATGACAGAGCAAACCAGTGTCGCCGAGCAGCACCTTTGGCGTTTTGACCAATCGCAAGCCAAGATTCGCGTGCCACGGGGGCAGCGAGCGCACGAGAAATGTCGTCTCGAACAAGGCCCAATACCGTTGCAACGTCGTCTGCGGCATCGCCGCGTCGCGCGACAAATCGGCGAAGTTCAACAAGCCCATCGCCCGCGATGCGGCCAGCCGCAG
>CAZNOE010000831.1:0-3133 GCA_964574525.1 uncultured Bifidobacteriaceae bacterium | reverse complement strand
ACAACCATTCCGCCTTCGCCGAGAGTGGAAATATTTTTCTGCTCGTGGAAGCTGAAGCAGCCGGTCACGCCCATGCTGCCAGCTTTGCGTCCCTTGTAATCGGCGCCGACCGCATGGCAGGCATCCTCCACCACAGCCACGCCGTGACGCCTGGCGATCGCGAGGATGGAATCCATGTCGCAGCACTGGCCGAACAGATGCACGGGAAGAATGGCTTTGGTGTTCGGAGTGATTTTGGATTCCAGTTGACGCGGGTCGAGGTTGCACGTCTCAGGATCAATGTCCACAAAGTCAACCTCGGCCCCCAAAGTCACGGCTGCGGCGGCGGTGGCAATCCATGTCATCGGCGAAGTCAGGACGCGGTCGCCACGCTTGATACCCAGGGCCACCAGCGAAAGGAACAACGCCGCCGTGCCGTTGCTTACCGCGCGTGCATGGGCAACGCCACAGTAGGCGGCAAAGTCCTTTTCAAACTGGATGCAAGCCTCGCCGCTCGTGGGCGCTCCCTGCCGCACGACTTCGAGAATCGCGCGCTCTTCTTCGGCGCCGTACTCCGAGCCGTGTTTAATCTGAAGATCGAACTTGATCGGTGGCGAACTCATCGTGATGTGTTGGTGGCAGTTTCCAGAATCAACGAAAGCCCCTCGTCGAGCGTGCGCATAGGTGTTTTGAGAGTGGCGCAAGCCTTGGCGTTGTCGAGAGAAACATCCCGTGGCCGCGCAGCCCTGCCCGGAGTTGTGGCCGCAGCCTGCGCAACAACGAGATGCCTCGGGAAGCCGAATCGCGCCGCGATCCGCTGCGCCATCTTAAAGCGGCTTATCCGGTCATGGCCGCTGAGATGAAAGATTCCGTGATGATCGCCTCCCGCCAGTTCAAGCAGCGCCCTTCCCAAGGTAATGACATCCACTGGAGTGCGGACTTCCTGTTCCGGCACCGCGACTCTGCGACCGTCTTTGAAGGCCGCAACCATGCGGGCGAGAAACGAGTTGCCTGCGCCCAGCACTGGCAAGCCGACGACCAATGAGAGGCGGGCGATGACTGCCTGTGCGCCCAAGCGGGCGACGATCCGCTCGGCTTCCACCTTGGTCTCGGCGTAGAAATTCACCGGGCCGGGAGCGTCGTCTTCGTTGTAAGGCGCATGTTCGCCATCGAACACGGTATCGCTGGAGCAGAACACAAGCTTGCAGCCGACGTTAGCGCACACGTTCGCGACCCGGCGCGTCAAATCAACATTGATGGCGCGCGCAATCTCCGGATGGGTCTGGCACAAATCAATGTCCGCCAGGGCGGCGGTGTGGATCACTACCTCGGGCGCAGCGTCGCGGATGATTTGAACCAGTTCATCGGGTACGAGAGGATCGAAAGTGTGCCAGCAGAGATTGTCCCGCCGCGCGAGCGGTTCACCGCGGGAGATCGCGTGGACCTGCCATTCATCGCCAGCCTGAGCCAGGATGCTGCCGGCCACGAAGCCGTGGGCCCCGGTTACGACCAGCTTTTTCTGGGCGGTCATGTTGGCAATGCCTCAGATGAAAGTTAACAGATGTGGATTCGTTAGATGCGGCACCGCATTGAAGGTCATCAGGGAAAACCTTCCGCGAGAAAACAGAAATTCGCTGAATGCAGCATTGCGAACCACCCAGCTCAGCTCCAAGGTCTTTTCGTCGTCGAGATTCAACGCCAATCCCATCGCGGCTGCCATCGTCCCGCCGGAAGTGAACGCCGCGACTTTCTTTTTGCTGCCGGCGGCCTCGGTCATTTTCGCAAGCCCCCGCTGGACCCGGCCCCGAAAATCATGCCACGCTTCCAGATCGGGCAGACTCAGTTCTCGACGAACCCACATCCGCGTCACTTTTTGAAAGAGCCGCAGGTAATCACGCTGCGCCGTGTCGGAATCCTTGCGCAGTTTTTCCTTCATCTCGCGGATGGCGGGATCGCGTTGCATCAGATCGGGCAACGAACGCGTGAGCACGTCCTGGCCGCTATGTTCGTCCAATTCCGGCAATTCAATCGGCTCCGGCCAGAGCCGCCCGCGCTCGCGATACACAGCGGCGACCGCATCCAGCGTTTGCCGATGACGTCGTCGCGGGCCGACATAAACATGATCGAAGATCAGATTCAGTTCAGCCCAGTGCGCCCCCAGCCTGCGCGCTTGTTCCACGCCTCGCGCCGAGAGTTGATCGTAATCATCACTGTCAAAGGAGGCCTGGCTGTGCCGGACCAAAAATAAGAGGCTCATGGTCGTTCGCGCTTATTCGGCCACGATCCCGCCATCCATCACGAGCGAGTGTCCGGTGATGAAGGCCGCCGCATCCGAGAAAAGATAAACCACTGCCTGCGCGATTTCCTCGGCCGTTCCCAACCGCCGGAGTGGGACCCGGGAAATTAACTTGGCTTCGAAATCGGGGCGTTGCTCCAGCATCCGTGTCAACATGGGCGTGCGCGTATAGGCTGGGCAGATGGCGTTGACGCGAATGCCGGCTTTGGCGTAATCAATCGCCGCGGTTTTGGTCAAACCAATGACGCCATGTTTGCTCGCGGTATAGGCGGCGTGGCCCGGGAAACCAGTGACGCCCGCGACGGAGGACATGTTGACAATGACGCCACTGCCTTGCTTGACCATGAGGGGAAGCTCGAACTTCAGACAAAGAAAAACTCCCGTCAGGTTGATGTTGATGACCTGATGCCAGACATCCTCTGGATAATCGGCGGTGCGCGCGCGAACGCCGTCAATGCCCGCGTTGTTCAGTGCGAAGTCGAGCCGGCCGAAAGCCTTGACGGTTTCCTGGACCATCGCTTCCACTTCGGCCGACTTCGTGATGTCGGCCTTTACGAAAATGGCCTGACCACCCGCGTCGGTGATCATGCGCAACGTGCCTTCTCCCTCGCTCACTATTACGTCGGACACGACGACTTTGGCGCCTTGTTTTGCTAAGGCAATTGCCGACACGCGGCCCAAACCGGAAGCGCCGCCGGTCACCAAAGCCACTTTGCCCGAGAATTGTTGCGTCATGATTAAACTCATCGAAGTTCTGCCCGGACGATATCCGCGCCTTGCACCAAGGATTTGAGTTTGTTACTGGCGCAGAAGCGTGGAAGTTGTTTCATCCCGCAATCGGTGGTCAACGTCACGCGC
>CAZNOE010000830.1:0-3139 GCA_964574525.1 uncultured Bifidobacteriaceae bacterium | reverse complement strand
GCGTGACGGTGTGGTGACGCTGGATGGCATTGCGGCGGGGACGGTCGACACTTAACTCTACCTCCTTGAAGAGGTCGTTCAGTTCATCAAACTTAGGTTCAGCTAAAACGTGGCAGAAAGCAGGCCCAGGTCCGACCCGAAGGGTATTGATGACGTGCCAAATTTTACCTTCGAACTTAATCGTTCCCGTATCACCCACTTGACCGCCCATCTCGGCATAAAACGGTGTTGATGTCGTAGCAATTGATCGGAGCTCTTTTTCTTTTTCTCTGACACCAACAATTCCAATGGTTTTGCCTTTTGCTATCAGAACATCATACCCAACGAAAAGAGTAGGTTGATGGATATTTGTGATTTCGATGACTTCTTTCTTCTGCGCGGCGCGGCCGCGGTTGCGCTGTTCTTCCATCAGCTTTTCAAAACCCTCCTTGTCCACGGTGAAACCACGTTCGCGCGCCATCAACTCGGTGAGGTCGAGCGGGAAGCCTTGCTCGTCGTAAAGCCGGAACGCAAAGGCGCCAGAGATTTGGGGAGCACACGCCTCCGGCGTGTTCTGCGAGGCGTCCCGCCGAGCAGTTCGTCCAACTAACTTTTCGGGGGAAGTTTGTGGGGACGATGTCGTCGGCGTGGAAACCGACGACGGCACGCCGGAGGCGTGGGCTCCCGTTTCTACGCCCGGTGTCCAGAGCCACTTGTAGCCCTCGGTCATCGGCACAACGGCATTGTCCCAAGGATTGCGGCAGACGTAGTGGAACTTTTCTTCGAGGTCCGCGTCGGAGCGCATCATTCGGTCGAACGATTCCTTTTCCCAAACTCCACCACTCGTTCCCTCAACTTTGTTGATTTCGTGGGCGGTGAATGACTTCACCGAATGCAGCAGCTCGGTCAGGGACCAGAAGATTAGATTGCCGTCCGGGTCTTTTTCTTTGATTTGCGGCTCGAAGAGGGCGTGGACGTGGTCGGGCATGACGCATGCCGCGAAGAGTTGCCAGCGGCGCTGGCGATGTGTGAAGAGCAAGCTTTCCAGCACGATGTCGCGGGAATTTGGTGAAAGCTGGCGATGGTCAATCGTCGTGAAGGTGACCATGTATTTGGCCCAGGGACGCTCGAAGTGGGGGAGGTTACGTTTCGAATATTTTGAGCCTTGGGAGGATTCGGTGGAGATGGGGATGTTTGTTGAACGAGTTTCCGGCGCGACGCCGGAAACAGCACGCGCGACGCGTGCGCTCCCCGAGGGGTTCAGGATGCGTTCGACTTCCTCGTTGAAAAGTTCGATGCCTTTATCCAACGTCCTGTTAAACGCCTCCTCCTCGGTGTGGATGACTTCCTGCACGTGTTTTTTCCTGGCGCGGATTTCGGGGAAGACGTCGCCCATCGTGTCGGCGAGCACGTCCACGAGTTTGTAGAAGAACGGTTCGTGAAAGCCGAGCGTGCGGCCATAGCGCACCGCGCGGCGCAGAATTCGGCGCAGGACGTAGCCTCGCCCTTCATTTGACGGTTGAATACCGTCAGCAATCGCAAAGCCCAGCGTGCGGATGTGGTCGGCAATGACGCGGAAGGCGATGTCGGTTGATTGTTGAGGGTTGATGGTTGATAGATCGGCGGGCGGAAGCGTTGAACCGTATCTCTTTCCGCTCAGCTTTTCGATTGCATCGAAGATGGGGCGAAAGGCGTCAGTCTCGTAGTTCGAGATTTTTGGGTTGGCGAAGTCGGTGAAGCCTTTGGTGCCTTGAATGAACGAAGTGACGCGATCAAGGCCCATGCCCGTGTCCACGTGCCTGGCGGGCAGCGGCGTGAACGTGCCGTCCGGGTTCGCGTTGAACTGGATGAAAACGAGATTCCAGATTTCGATGCACTGGGCGCTGCCTTGGTTGACGAGCTTGCCGCGGGTGTCGCCAGCCGGGGTGAGATCGAAATGGAGTTCGCTGCACGGGCCGCACGGGCCGGTTTCGCCCATCATCCAGAAGTTGTCTTTCTTGTTGCCGGGGATGATGTGGACCTTCGGATCGAGTCCAACCGTTTGGAATTTCTTCGCCCAATACATCGCCGCTTCCTGATCGGCGATTTCAAATGGCGAGGCGTCGGGATTGGGCGGAATGAAATCCGGCGAGGTCATGGCCAGAACGAGGACCTGTTCCATTTCCATTTGCCACTTGGCTTCCCAGCCGGATTCTCCAAGATAAGGACAAAACACGGTGGCATACAAACGGTTCGCCGGAAATCCCCAAGCCTTCACGACGAGTTCCCACGCCCAATCGATGGCTTCCTTCTTGAAGTAATCGCCGAAGCTCCAGTTCCCCAGCATCTCGAAAAACGTGTGGTGATACGTGTCGAGGCCGACGTCGTCGAGGTCGTTGTGTTTGCCGCCGGCGCGGATGCATTTCTGCGTGTCCGCAGCACGCGTATCGAGACCCGGCACTGCGCCAGCCCATTTGCTCACATCGGCTTTTTTCTGGCCGAGGAAGATGGGCACGAACTGGTTCATGCCGGCGTTCGTGAACAGGAGGTTCGGCGAATCGGGCATGAGGCTCGCAGACGGCACAATGGTGTGCTGCTTCGACTTGAAGAAGTCGAGGAACGACTGGCGGATTTGCGTGCTGGTCATGGGCAAAAGTAAATCAGTGTTCAGTATTCAGTTTTCAGTTTTCAGTGGCCGGATGGCGAACGGCGACAGTTCGACTTCTGAATACTGACGCACTGAACACTGAATACTGTCTTAAATAAGGCGGCTAGTTTAGCCCCATCCGGCTCGGCCAGGCGAGATGGAAGTTTGACCGCTACGGGAAGCGCACGCGGTAGAACCGTGTTATCGATTTTCAAAACGCCAGAATGGTGCCCGAGTAACTGATCGGAATGAACTGGCCGTTGCCGATGTATTGCAACTCAATCGCCGCGTTTGGGCTGCCCTGCAAATAGCCCGCCGTGCCTGAGGTGGTGCCGGGGACGGCGCGGGGAGCGGAAGTGTAAATCTGGCTGCCGTAAGCCGGCGCCACGAGTCTGTTCCCGTCCGCCGAGCACGCCACTGCCCGCCAAGGCCGGCTGGTCTCGTGCGCGGTCCACGTCAGGCCCGAATCGGTGGAAGTGTAAATCTGACCGCCGTTAACCCCCGCCACGAGTTTAGTCCCGTCCGACGAAGACG
>CAZNOE010000829.1:0-3152 GCA_964574525.1 uncultured Bifidobacteriaceae bacterium | reverse complement strand
CGCAATGATTGCCTCCCGCTGGCAGCATAATCGAAGAATTTTGTCTCACACCCGCTGTAAAAACTAGGTCAAACTCAGCCTCCCAAAGCGGCACGTAACGAAGTCAAAATGAAAAACGCTGGCGCGTTCCTTTCCCCGTTCGGTGATTTTGTTTCGACGGGTGGTGGGCGGCGGGCGAAACTGCCGAAGACCATAACTCGATTCAACAAGCGCCGGTTCAAAACCATAAGTGAGGATTCCATGAACACGACGAACCAATCCCGCAAGCAAAGCCGGAAGTTAGAACTCCTCGCATCCTCCGCGAGGGTGCTGGGACAGGGCTGTCGCAGATTGCAAGTTTTCGAGAATCTGCTCGCCCTGGCCAGCCTTCTCGCCGTCTGTGGACCCGCCTCGGCCCAAGTGCGTGAGGCTTGGTCGGCAACCTATAATGGTCCTGCGAACAGCTTTGACGGTGGTTTTGCTGTCGCGGTGGACAGCCACGGCAACGCCTATGTCACCGGAGGTTCGTCGGAGGCCGTGGGCAGTGCCTTCGCGACACTCAAGTACGACACAAACGGAACCCTGCTATGGGTCGCACGTTATCACGGCATTGGCGGAGGAGGGGCTGACGTGAGGCACTTGGCCGTTGACAAACAGGACAACGTGATTGTAGCCGGGATTTCGTTCGAGGAATGGAGTTACGACTGGACGATCATCAAATACGATCCGGATGGGAACGAACTATGGGTGGCACATTATGGAAGCCCCGCCTGTGGTGACGATCAGCTGAACGCGCTTGCGGTTGATGACTCCGGTAACGTCTTCGTCACTGGAGGGCTGGGCGGCAACTATGGAACGATAAAGTACGATCGCAATGGGCGCTTGGTTTGGGTCGCTCATTATGACGGACCCACGAATGGCGATGACCTTGCCGCGGCAATTGCTTTGGACACGGTGGGCAACGTTTATGTGACTGGTTGGTCCGGCGGAATCGACCCTGGCGGTGGTTATGCAACGGTCAAATATGACGCCCGGGGAAACCAACTTTGGGTTGCGCGTTATGATCCGCCCAATGGCGCCGCGGCGGGCTCAGTGGCAGTCGATAATGCAGGGAATGTTTTTGTAACGGGGACCGAGGCGGGGCTCAGCCTTAACCAGGACTGTGCGACTCTCAAATACGACGCAAATGGAAATCAGGTTTGGCTAAGAGAGTTCGACAGTGGAGGGCGCGACGAATCCATTGGCCTTGGTCTGGATCGGGACGGGAACGTTTTTGTGGTCGATGACTCGAATTCTTCTGCACCCGTGACCATCAAGTATGCTTCGAACGGCGACCAACTCTGGACCGCGCGATACGAAGGGGCAGTTCCTGTGGCCACGGTGGTTGATCCTGAAGGCGCCGTTTACTGGACCGGCTGGAGCGGGGATTTCGTGACGGTGAAATACGATGGGGACGGCAATCAAGTTTGGGCTGTATCGCACGGGGAACCCAACTCATTCGATGCTCCCGAAGGTTTGGCTTTGGATGCCGCAGGCAACCTGTTTGTTACTGGTGCGACGATTGGTCCATACGACTTCCTAACGGTGAAGTATGTGCAGAATCCTGTGCCGACGAATCTACTCCCTAATTCGATTGAGGCAGGCGGGTCTGGATTCATATTGAGCGTTGGTGGCTCCAACTTCAGGCGCAGTGCGGCGGTGTATTGGAACGGCTCACTTCGCCCAACAACTTTTGTGAGCAGCAGGTATCTCCTCGCTGACATTTCGGCTGGTGACATCGCCACGGCTGGTGACGTCACTGTTGCTCTAGTAACGGTTGTTGATCCGGACTGGGGAACTTCAACTCCGCTCACTTTCACGATTGTTAATGGAAACGTCAATGTGGCACAAAGCGCGGTCGTTGATTCGGGAATGACGGAAGACGTGTCGGTGGCCCCTACCGAGCCAGGCCAAGCCGGCGTCGCTGTCTCGGTGACGAATGGCGGCGGCCCAGAGCCAATTGTCACCGCTGTCGCGACGTACACGAGCAACCCGACTTCGGTGCTTCTGTTCGACGCTGGCGGTGGCTTCGTCGATGTCCAGATCACCGGAGCAGATTCAGGCGACTCAGCCATAGCTCGGTTCTATTACCCGTCCATCGTGACGGAACCGATTGAAAGCAGTCTCGTGCTGCTTTACAACACCGGCTCGGGCTGGGCACCTGTGATTTCGAGTGGAGGTGCGATTCCAGAAAAAGACACAACGGACAATTTGGACGGCACAGTGTCCGGAGGGCGGTTCTCGGTCGCGTTTGACGCGACGAGCACGCCAAAGATCACCGATCTTACCGGCACTGTGTTCACCATTGCAGACGGCAGCAAACCTGTGCTCTCCAGCGTGACAGGTCCAACGACGCCCCTTGCCCTAGGCACGCCGGCGCTGATGTCCATCGAGTACTCGGCAACTGGCAGTGCGAGTGGCCACCGTGTCACGATTTCTTGGGACGACGGTACCTCCGAGACAATCGTGCCGCCGACATACGGGTCGGTAAGCCCCACACACATGTTCGCACATGCCGGAGTTTACACGATTACGGTGGAGCTGATGGATGCAGCCGGATTCAGGGCCGACGGCAAGTTCGAATTCATCGTGATCTATGATCCCAATGGCGGGTTCGTTGCCGGAGGAGGATGGCTAAATTCATTCCCCGGGGCGTATCGACTGAGCCCAAGTTTTGGAGGAAAGGCCAGCTTCGGTTTCAGTTCCAAATATCAGAAGGGGGCGAAACTTCCGAGCGGCGAAACGGAGTTCAGGCTGCATTTCGCAACCTTTGGCTTCCACAGCACGGATTACGAGTGGTTGGTCGTTTCGGGAGCGAAGGCGCAGTACAAAGGCACCGGCACGATTAACGGCGCGGGCAATTTCGGTTTCATGCTCACGGCTATCGACGGCCAGATCAACGGCGGGGGAGGCACCGACAAATTCCGAATCAAAATCTGGGACAAGAACAACGGCGACGCTGCCGTTTATGACAACCAGATGGGTGCCTCGGACACTGCTGATCCAGCGACGGTGATTGGCGGCGGGAGCATTGTGATCCACAAGTAGCGGGTCGGACCTTCGGTCTTGAATCCGGGTTACCGATGATGTGGCGCGATGCCGCCAGTGTTCGAGCCGCTTCAGATATTTGCCCG
>CAZNOE010000828.1:0-3155 GCA_964574525.1 uncultured Bifidobacteriaceae bacterium | reverse complement strand
CCATTGGCCGTCATTGGGGAAGCTCCCGTTCGCATCACAAAAAAACATGTCCCTGTTATCCTGGGCATACATCGCACCTGCCAAGCTGACCTGTTTTAGGTTGCTCACGCATTGGGCCGCCTTGGCCTTATCTTTGGCTTTGCTCAACGCTGGCAGAAGCATTGAAGCCAGAATGGCGATGATGGCGATAACGACTAGCAATTCGATCAAGGTAAACGCCCAGGCGCCAGCGGGAGCGCCCGTTGTTTTGGCTTCACGTTTATTGGGCATAATTCGATTTCCTGGCGCGACTCGCGCGCGAACCAGGCAACAGTTGTTTGCCGGGCTTTGCCATGGGTTCGAGTTTTTGACTTGTACCATAAGAGGGCGCGGTTTGGGTATCGCCTGTTTAGGGGGGAGAAGAATTCAGGCATGGTGTGCTTGATCTCGCAGCAAAATCAGGCCGTGAAAAAAGCCAGCGGCTGGAAATCGCGCGATCGGAAAACCGGGCCGTGCGGGCTGCGCTTGAAGCCTGAATCATCCAGCCAGTCTTGCGGGTCGCGCCGGCAAATTTCAACGGCGCGCGCTGAGCGCGCGGCTGGTCCAACCGGGCGATCCAAAGCCGATGCTCGCTGACCGCCAGCATCGCGTGGTCGGATGGACCGTCGCCGGCACAGAGATAGGGCTGGCGGCCGATCGCGTCAAAGATGCACGCGACTTTGCCAGAGTAAGCCGGCAGCGGATATTCCAGGCGGCTGGTCAACCGGAACGCGCCGATGGCTTCCGCTTTCATGGCTGCGTAACCGGCATTCTCCCGCACCAGAACCGCGTCCCGGTAAAGGCAACCTTCCTCATCAGCCAGAAGTGTGGCCGCTCCGATGACGTGGTCGGCTGCGATTCCATGCTCACAGTCACGCAGGCGAGGATTCAACTCGTTAAGCACCATCCAACGCACGCTCCAAACGTTGCTGGCCGAAATGATCCAGATATCGAACTCATGGCGAATCAATTCAGCGAGCAGTTCCACCATTTCCGGATAGAAGCGCGGCACGGGCAAGACCGTCCTGCCCGGTGTAACCGTGATGAAATCGTGCTGGTTGGATCGGGCCAGCTCACAGACTTCGCGCGTCGCCTCGACGACCGCGGAGAGCCGCAATCCGCCCAAGACTTCGATCGCCCAGGCATAGCCGGTGGTTTTTGGTGACGGATCGTTTTCTCCGTGTATCGTGGGCGCGAGAAGCTGGTTGTAGTATTCGACGATGTCGGCGCAGGATTGGAGGTCAATTCTACCGGCGCGCGCGGAGTGGAAGGTCGGAGCAAACTGGTCGGGCAAACGATCTGGAGTCAGCCGCCCGGAACGCACGAGCATCCCCAGCGTCGCTTCGTGAATATCGCCATGCAGGATCGTGTTGTCGAAATCAAAAACCGCCGGAAGACCCTTACCCGCGCCCTTGCGGATGAGTTTCTCCAGCGCAAGCCGCGTCTCGGAATTCCATCCCGGTGCTGCGAGTTTGCAGCCGCCGTTCTTGGCGCGATGAGGAATTACAGGTTTCAATTTTTCTGCGAAGCGCAACTTCAGTCGGCGCGTTTTCTCGCAGCCTTGCCTGAGTATCAGAAAACCGCGACGCTTGCCTATCGCCCGTTCAGGGGGGCAACTCGAGATCAGATGAAACGACACGACATCCCTTTCCAATGCAGACGACACTATGGTTTGAACAGCCGGTAGAATGATCTGGTGTTGGTGGCAGGCTCCGAATAAGCGCTCGCCCCGGTCGTGCCGATAACATCCGACCAACTGGTGGGATTGACGTTGACAGACTTCTGCAACCTGAGACCCGTCGCTCCCACCCATGAGAAGTTGAGGTTCGGACCGGAGAGTGTCGCGGTCAGAATTCCCCCTGACGTGAAGACCGGAGTAGTGATTTCGTAAAGGCCGAAATCATCAATCCCCCAGAACCAGGCCGAGGTGCCGTTGGCGTTGGCGCGGAAGCGAACATCCGCCTTGTGGTCCGCTTGCGGCAAGCGGACCACTTCGATGCGCTTGCCGTCGGTGTTAGACTTGTTGAATCGCGGGAATATGTCGGTGGGCTTGATGGCAGAGATCGGCACCGAGATATAGGATCCGTAGTTGGTGGCATGGACGGGCGAGGTGTCCGGCGACCAGTTGCGGTTCACATCCACGCGGGCAAAAGTTAAGGGAACGTCCACCACACCATTCGTAAAGAGGATGTCCGAGGGTTGGCTCGGATCGCTATCGAAGTAATACAGGACGGGCAGCCAGTTCACGCCTCCATCCACGGAGTACTCCATGAAGTCCATGTTGTCCTGGTTCTGCATGTAGATGCTTTTGAAGGCGACGTAAACATTCGACCTGCCCACGCACGAAATTGGTCCGGTGAACAAGTCGGAGAACTGGCCGTTACAAGCGCCGCAGCGCGCGTCCGACTCCGCCCATAGCAGATTGCCGTTTACTAGGCTCGTGACTTTCGTCCCATTGAGGATGATGGTCGGAAGGGCCGTGCGGTTGGCATCCCAGCCAAAAAACCGGCTGGAGCTAACGAGAATCCAGTCCTTGTACGAATCAGAAGCCCGGTCATCCAAATTGAAACCCGCGGTCTGCGAAGCAGTCTGATTCCGAACTGACCAACCGCCAGGCAACGCAACGCCATTCGTGGCATTCTCCGTGAGCGAATCAAAGTCTTGAAAATAGAACGGCGCCGGGAGTGTAACCACTTGGTAGTTGTTGACTGTGAACGTCCAAGTGTTGGTGCTGTTCCCGGCAACACTGTCGTTCCATGTCAACTTCAACGAGTGCGTCGAGAGCGGATCAAGCCGCGGCGGCACCGTGTAGTCAACGGTGTAGGTCGGCGGGGTTGCCGTGACCGTACCGAGCGGCACGCCATCAAGGTAAAGTTGGACCGAGCCGCCGGTGATGGTCGTATCGCCCTGATTGAGCACGACGTTGATGACCGGCTCTTCGCTGACACCCGTCGCGCCGCCCCCGGGAGTCCGCGACGCAATAAACGCCGGAACCGGCGGAATCACCGTGGGAATGCCGGCGGCCGATGCCGCGCCGAGGGCCGCCATCTGACCTCCGTTCAGAGCCACATCGCGGAGCTGCATGCTGTTGACATAACCCAGCGCGGCATTGGTTCCCGTGGTCGCCAGAATCAAAG
>CAZNOE010000827.1:0-3157 GCA_964574525.1 uncultured Bifidobacteriaceae bacterium | reverse complement strand
AGCGGAGACTTATGACCCCAAATCATCCTTGGAAAGGGCTTTACACGTCCAGCGCAGTCAACTAGCCTGACGCCTCAAATTTATCGAAGAAACCACCGAAGTATGGAAGCCAAAACCAAAACGATTGAACAGTTCAAGTTGCACGAGCAGGACACCGGTTCTGCCGACGTGCAGATTGCTTTGCTGACGCAGCGCATCAACCATCTGACCGAGCATTTGCAGTCCAGCAAGAAGGACCACAGTTCGCGTCGCGGACTGTTGATGATGGTCGGTCAGCGCCGCCGGCTGCTGGATTACCTCCACGACACCGACATCAACCGTTACCAGGCCATCACCAAGAAGCTCAAGCTGCGCCACTGAGCGCCTGGTTGATGGTCGTTGGTTGATGGTTGATGGAAAATTCGCTTCAGGGTCTTGCCGCTACCATCAACTATCAACCCTCAACCAAGAAGCACATTGATTGAGTCGCAAACGCGAGCGGCTCAGTTCCAGACCAAAAACATCGCGAATGAAAATTCCGCCGCTCCTGGGCAATTTCATTCAGTCCCGAACGCTTTCGGGATTCACTGAAGTTCCTCGGAGGGCGGAAGGAGAAGAAAACTATGCCAGAGAAACTGACAGCCCAGGTGGGCGACAAGCAGATCATTATTGAAACCGGCAAACTCGCCAAACAAGCTGACGGCGCAGTCACCGTGCAGCTCGGCGAAACCATCGTCATCGTCGCCGCCGTGGCCGCGACGAAAGCCAAGGAAGGCCAGGACTTTTTCCCGCTGACCGTGGATTATCGTGAGAAAGCGGCGGCCGCGGGCAAGTTCCCCGGCGGCTACTTCAAACGTGAGGGCCGCCCCACGGAAAAGGAAATCCTCACCTGCCGCCTCACCGACCGCCCAATCCGTCCGCTGTTTCCCAAAGGTTGGTACAACGAAGTGCAGGTGCAAACCGTCGTCCTCAGCGCGGACGGCGAAAACGATCCCGACATTCTCAGCATCGTCGGCGCGAGCGCGGCGCTGATGGTCAGTGACATTCCGTGGGACGGGCCGCTCGGCGCGGTGCGCGTTGGCCGCATCAACGGCAAGTTCATCGCCAACCCAACGCACGCTGAGCAAGCCGAGAGCGACCTCGACCTCGTCTATGTCGGTAACGCGACCGACATTGTGATGTATGAAGGCTCGGCCAAGGAAATCACCGAAGCCGACTTCAACGCCGCGCTCAAGTTCGGTCAGGAATGTTGCGCGCCGCTCATCGCCGTGCAGAACGAACTCGCCGCGAAGGCCGGCAAGAAAAAGCGCGAGATCACGCTCAATGTCGTCCCCGATGAAATTCTCCAGGAAGCCAAGAAGCTCGCCGGTGACCGTTTCGTTCCCGCGCTGCTCACGCATGGCAAACTCGCCCGTGAATCTGCCGTCAAAGCGATCCAGGATGAAGTCGGCGTGAAGCTCGTGGAAAAATTCGGCGCGGAAAAAGTTACGGACTTCGTCGTCAAAGACGCCTTCTACTACATCCAAAAAGAAGCCGTTCGCGGCCTCATATTGGACAGCGGCAAGCGTCTTGACGGCCGCGCCTTCGATGTCGTGCGTCCGATTTCGAGCGAGGTTGGCATTCTGCCCCGCGCTCACGGCTCAGCGCTTTTCTCGCGCGGCGAGACACAGGCGCTCACCCTCGCCACGCTCGGCACCGGCGACGACACGCAGGAATTCGATTCCTACACCGGCGGTTCGAACGAAAAGAAATTCATTCTCCATTACAACTTTCCGAACTTCTCCGTCGGCGAAACCGGACGCATCAGCGGTCCGGGCCGGCGCGAAATCGGCCACGGCGCGCTCGCGGAACGTTCCATCGAGCCGATGTTGCCGGTGAAGGATTATCCCTACACCATTCGCGTGACCAGCGAGATCATGGAGTCGAACGGCTCCACCTCGATGGCCAGCGTTTGCGGCGGCACGTTGGCGCTCATGGACGCAGGCGTTCCCATGATTCGTCCCGTAGGCGGCATCAGCATTGGCATCTGCGCGGAACACGATGCTGGCAAGAAAATTTCCCGCTACCAACTGCTCACCGACATCATCGGCTGGGAGGACCATTACTGCGACATGGATTGCAAAATCGCCGGCACGGAAAAGGGCATCACCGGCTTCCAACTCGACCTCAAGCTCAAGGGTATTCCCCACGCGATGATGGCTGAGACGATTGAAAAAGCCCGCGTCGCGCGACTGCACATTCTCGCGGAGATGGCGAAGACCCTCGCCGAACCGCGCAAGGAATTGAGCAAATACGCGCCACGCATCCAAGTGGTGAAGATCAACCCCGAGAAGATCGGCGCGCTCATTGGCCCCGGCGGCAAGAACATTAAACGCCTCGTCGAAGAATCCGGCTGCGAAATTGACATCGAAGACGATGGCACAGTGAACATCTTCTCCGTCTCGGCCGAAGGGATGAAGATAGCCGTTGAAGCCATCACCGGCATGACGGCGGAGGCCGAGATCGGCAGGATTTATCGTGGCAAGGTTGTCACGATCAAAGAATTCGGCGCGTTCGTCGAATTCCTGCCCGGCAAGGACGGTCTCGTTCACATCAGCGAACTGGCCAACTTCCGCGTCAAGCAGACCGAGGATATCGTGAAGCTTGGAGATGAGATTTGGGTGAAATGCCTCGGCGTGGACGAAAAGGGCCGCGTACGTCTCTCGCGCAAAGCCGCCATGGCCGAGCGCGATAAGGAAATGGGCGGCGAAGGCGAGAAGCCGCCTCAGGGTTGATCTGCTCGAACGAATTCAAGGTGAGCCCGCGACCGCGGCTCACCTTTTTTGTTTTATGGGGACGGAAAGGCTCTGAAGAAATCTCACTCGGTCGGCAAACTTTCGCGAGGTGGACGCCCGGCTATGATTGCCGCGAGCGTCGGCCAGCGCCAGTTATAGTTATCCGCTGTCACCGGCAGCCGATACCAAATCACCCCGCACATCGCGGCGGGCCGGCTCGCCGTCCAGTTCTGAACCAACGCCGCCATCGCCAGCGGATCGGCGCTGACTTCGCGAAGTTGCGTGCCTTCCGGCCAATTGCGGCGCGGGCCTTCTGCGGAAAGCCCGATGAACTTGCCCACCTTGTCGAACGCGATCACATAACCGTACGTCGGCAGCGCCACGCGGAACGCCACGCCGATGCG
>CAZNOE010000826.1:0-3164 GCA_964574525.1 uncultured Bifidobacteriaceae bacterium | reverse complement strand
AATCCTCGAAGCCGACGCTTGGGCGCGGCGGGAGGCGGCGATCGGTTGAAATCCTCTCGTCCTCGTCCTCGGTTCGGCGAGCAGCATTCGAGGACGAGGACGAGAAGGAAGGACGAGGACGATTTAAGCGAGTCTCCGTGATTGCGGCGCACGGATTCACTGGTATAGTTGACGCAGCCCCGGTTTGGGGCTGATTTGTTTTAAGAGTATGGCAATTTTAAAAGTCATTTTCATCATTTTGGAAGTGTTGGTGCTGTTCAACCTGCTGATCTTTGTGCACGAACTGGGACACTTTCTGGCGGCGCGGTGGCGCGGATTGAAGGTGGACCGTTTCGCCATCTGGTTCGGCAAGCCGATTTGGAAGGCCAAAATCAGCGGCGTCGAATACGCGCTCGGCTGGATTCCCGCCGGCGGCTACGTGGCGCTGCCGCAAATGGCCAGCATGGAAGCCATCGAGGGCAAGAGCGAAAGTTCCGAACAACCTCTGCCACCGGTTTCGGCGCTCGACAAAATCATCGTCGCGTTCGCCGGGCCGCTGTTCAGTTTTCTGCTGGCGCTGGCATTCGCGGCGATCGTGATGGTCGTGGGCCGCCCCGTGAGCGAAGCGGAAACGACCACGGTCATCGGTTATGTGGAAAAGGACAGCCCGGCGGAAAAAGTCGGCTTGCGCCCCGGCGACCGCATCCTGGAGGTGGACAACAAGCCGGTGACAAAATTCGGCGGCATGGGCGATAGCGTGACGTGGCGCATCGTGCGGAGCGAAGGCGCAACCGTGCAGGTTAAAGTCGAGCGCGACGGCAAGGTCCTCGAGTTTTTCCCGACGCCCATCAAAGAACCGACCAAGGCATGGGAACGCAAAAGTCTGCGCCAGATAAGAATTGACCCCGCCAAGAGCGCTATCGCCGCAGTGGTTACTCCGGGCGGCCCCGCGGCGCGCGCCGGACTGAAACCCGGCGACCAGATCGTCGAGGTGGACGGGACAAAATTCAGCCATTATGCGGCGATCGGCGAATACATCGAAAATCACCCCGACGCGGACATTAAATTTCTGGTCGAGCGAAACGCCAGACGGTTCGAGTTGGCGCTGCGTCCTGAAAAACCCATGTTCCCGCTCAACGAAAAACCGCGTCTGGGTATTCAATGGGATGGCAATGGCAGGATGACGTTGGCCTACCCCGGGGCTGTCGAGCAGGTGCGCGCCAGCGTCAATGCGATGGTCGAAACGTTTGGCGCATTGTTTGCCCGCAAGTCAGACATCAAACCCCAACACTTGGGCGGGGCGGTGAAGATCATGGATGTGTATTATCGCCTGTTCAGCAGCGAACAGGGCTGGCGACTGGCGATCTGGTTCAGTGTGCTGATGAACGTGAATCTCGCGCTGTTGAACATGTTGCCGATCCCGGTGCTGGACGGCGGGCATATCCTTCTTTGCCTCCTTGAGGCCGTGCGGCGCAAACCCATCAGCCATCGCGCTGCCAACATCATTCAGACCGGTTGTGCGGTGGCGCTTATCGCTTTCATGCTCTACATCGCCTTTTTCGACGTGCAGGAACTGCCTTGGCGTCGCAACAAGGAGCCAAGTCTGGTCGAGCCGAAATTCGCTCCGAAAGAACCGGCGAAGAACTGACATGCGCCACTGCGAGTCTCCCTTCTTCCACAAACGGCGCGTGACCCGCGAAGTCGTCGTGGGCGACCCGGCGCGCGGCGGCGTCATCCTCGGCGGCGATCATCCGGTCGTCATGCAGTCCATGCTCACTTGCGACACAATGGACACCGCCGAGTCCGTGAAGCAAACGCTCGAACTGGTTGCCGTTGGTTGCCAGATTGTGCGCATCACCGCGCCGACCGTCAAGGACGCGGCGAATTTGAAGAACATCGTCGAGGAACTTCGCAAACGCGGTTGCCATGTGCCCATCGTTGCGGACATTCATTTCAAGCCCGACGCCGCGATGGAGGCCGCAAAGTGGGTGGAGATGGTCCGGGTCAATCCTGGCAACTACGCGGACTCCAAGAAATTCGCGATCAAGGAATATACCAACGAGCAATACGCCGCCGAGTTGAAGCGCATCGAGGAACGATTCACGCCGCTCGTCAAGCTTTGCAAAGAACTTGGCCGCGCCATGCGCATTGGCACGAACCACGGCTCGCTCAGCGACCGCATCATGAATCGCTTCGGCGACACGCCGCTCGGCATGGTCGAGAGCGCGCTGGAATTCGCCCGCATCGCGCGCAAGAACGATTTCCACAACTTCAAGTTTTCCATGAAGTCGTCCAATCCGAAGGTGATGATCGAATGTTATCGCCTCCTCGTCGCGCGGCTCGAACAGGAAGGGCCGGATTGGAACTATCCGATTCACCTCGGCGTGACCGAAGCCGGGGAAGGCGAGGATGGCCGCATCAAGAGCGCCATTGGCATCGGCTCATTGCTGTGCGATGGCTTGGGTGATACGATTCGCGTTTCGCTCACCGAAGATTCGCCGCGCGAGATTGAGGTTTGCCGCGATTTGCTGGCGCAGATTCCGGTTCTCACGAATCACGAATCACGAATTACGAATCACGGTTTTCCTTTCGACCCTTTCCACTTTGAGCGCCGTGCCACTCCCGAAATCGAGTTGAACGATCAGGTCAGGTGCGGGGGCGAACAACTCATCCGTGTCGTCGTCACCCAGGCGACATGGGACAAGGTCGCGCCGAAGATTCGCCCCAAGGATGACGTGAAGCCAGAAGCGATCTACGAAGAGCTCAACGTCGCGGAACTCGACCCGACGCAGGACTTCGACATCAACTGCGACACGCAACTCGTCACGGTGAAAGACGGAGTTAATTTGCCCACCATCACCGCGTTCCGTTTGCTTGCAGCGAACCTGAAGCGGCTTGGTCGGAACAATCCGATTCTGCTCAAGGATTGCTTGGGCTTTGATGAGCGTATGACAGGCGTCGCGCCTGTCTCTAACTCACCTGCGATTCAAAAAGAAAATATGGAGACAGGCGCGACGCCTCTCCTACTCGAACCGAAGATTGCTTTGCTCCGTGCCTCCGTCGTAATCGGCTCGCTTCTGGCGGACGGCATTGGCGACGCGATTCTTGTTCGCGGCGAAGCCGGCGGCGGGCAATCGCTGCGGCTGGCTTACAACATTTTGCAGGCGGCGGGCTGCCGTTCGTTC
>CAZNOE010000825.1:0-3165 GCA_964574525.1 uncultured Bifidobacteriaceae bacterium | reverse complement strand
ACGCGATCACATAACCGTACGTCGGCAGCGCCACGCGGAACGCCACGCCGATGCGCCCGGCGCGCTGCACCGCCCGTTTGGCCGCGCGCGGATTACACAGTGTGAATGGCGCGTGGATGTCCGTGGGCCGTTCGAGTGAGTGGACTTGCAGGACGTAGTTCGTTGCCACGGCAACGAGGCGTTTGAACGCGGAGGCATTGAGCCAGCTCGGCAACGCGGTGATCGTGACGGGCAACGGCGCCACGCGCTGCTGGATGGCTTCCACCCAGAGGCGATACCCATCGAGCTTGGATTCGGCGCAGTCGAAATCAATTTGCAACTCGCTCAGGTTGAGATGATTTGTGTGCGCCTCTGCGACAAGGGACGCGGCGAGGTTGCCGAGAAGAATCGTAGATGCGTCATTTGTTGTGAACGGTCCGGCATACGGCCCGATGCGCAGCGCGATGCCGATGGTAGGGACGCGCTTCCGCGCGTCCTGGCCGACCGGCAGGTCGGCCCTACTGTTTGCAAAATTGTTTCCGGTAAGCACTGTCGCCGGCGTTCTGTTATCCAACGACACGCGTGCAATCTGCGGCTTCTTGTCCTTCCATGACACTTCCGCCTTGAGAACAGTGAGCGCAGAGAAATTTGTGGCGTGCTCCGCAACTGCGTTGCGCACCGGGTCAGTCCACGCGCGTTGCCAGACATAGGCCTCATGTCGCAACGGCCCGCTGACGTGTGGCACGGAACGAAACACGAACAGCCATGCCGCAATCGTCGTCACCGCGGCGGTGAGCAGCGCGGAGAGAATGACGGCGCGTCCCTTCATCGAGCCCCGTCAGGATGGGTGACGATCCAGGAAGTTACAAGAATTCAGGCGGAAGGGATTGACGGAAAAAAGCCGGACGTCGGCGCACAGATTGGCAGCCTATTTGAGCGTTAGGCGCTCCCGGTGAGGCTGGTTATCGCGATTCCATCGCCTGAGGGCGCTGTCGCTATCGTCGTCGAACAGGGTTTGCAGCCGAGGGCCTTCCACGTGACCATCGCAAAATACCCGTTGGCCTCTCCTCGATGCCGAGCGTGCGCCCTGCGGGTGCTGCCCGCCAGTTCCTGATCGCCAGCAGTCCGCCAAAAGCTATATGCAAAATCACAGATGGTTCGGCTGTTTCCTACGAACCCATCCCCTACGGCCATCATATCAGCCGGACTAGCGATTTGAGACTCCCGGACGGGCTGGTTGACCTCGAACGCCGCTACAGGCAGAGGACCTGTTTGTTTTGCTCTGCCCATCCACGGACTCAACCCCAGCGAGCCGTTCGTGTCATACTGCTTGCTGATCCCAAACGCATTATAGCCGTAATCATGATATAGGATTCCTTCGGGAAATATTGGGCAGGGTGGCGGGTTCGCCGCTGGACAATGGAAAAGCCCGGCTGGCTGCCAAGGTTTCCTCTCGGTATTCAACCGATACCCGCCCGCATACCGCCCCAGCGCATCCGGCCAGGTCTCTTTCCGGAACCCGTTCGGGGGGTTGATATTCTCCACGACGAAGGGATAACCGCGATTATCCGATACGAATTGCTCCAACGCTATGCCGAGTTGCCGCAGATTATTCGCGCACTGCGTTTGCAGTCCTTTCGCTTTCGCTCTAGAAAGTGCGCTAAGATACAACGCAGCCAGGAGAGCAAGAATCCCGATGACCACCAAAAGCTCTATTAGGGTGTGGGCAAATCGTGCGGTGCGCCGGTCACAAGGAGCGGCCGATGTGCCTGTCCTGCGTGAAGTAGGCATTACCGGTTTCGGTTTCATAATTACTTGGACAACAGCCAGGGTCCAGACTCACGCGCTTACATTTAAGTCGGCTGGAATGTTGCAGCCTATCTCGATCCGTCGCTTGGACGTTGTGCCCGACCAAACAGTTTGTCCAGAGAAAGTTGGTCGGAAGTCTGGCTCGTGACGCCAGCCGACAAAGGCGTCAAACTGTCTGACCTCGCGAGCCTCTTGCTTCTTTCGCCTTTGTGCGGAGATCTTCCCCGCCAATTCCTCCGCCGGATAGGTCCAGATTTCCGCGAGCGTCGGGTGATAGTGTGGCATCGCCACCAGTTCGTCTTAACTTTCCATTTCCAGCATCGGAAGGTTCATGGTTCCAGAACAGACGCGCAACAACACGAGCGACTGCTCGTCCTCTCGTATGCGGTAGAACACAAGCCGGCGGGAAAATCGCTTCACACGCCAGGAACGGATGCCGGCGGGTTTGAGGTCCAGCCGCTCGCGGCCTAGGAGCGGATGACGTTTTAAGTCCTCAATCGTCGCCAGCAGCGCCTGATACCAACGTTCGGCCACTTCGGGGCCGGCCTTTTTGTTGAGCCAGGTTAGTTCTTCGGCGAGGTCGAGCAGGAAGCGCGGACGTTTGAAGGCCCGCATCATCGACGCTTGCCCCGTCCCAATACCCGGTCGCGCACTTTGTCCATGTCCGCGCGGGTCAATGGCGACTCAGGACCACTGGTTAGCGCCTCATCCATCCACCGTTGATCCCGTTTGGTATTGGAGGCCGCCTCAATGTCAAAGCTGCGTTGCAATCGCGCCATCGCCTCCTGGGTCAGGCTGCGGAAATTCGCATCGGCCTCTTGTTTCAACTGCGCGTGCAGGTCTTCCGGGATGTCTTTGAGAATAATGCTCGGCATACGCGCAACGATAATTCGGCAGGCCCGATTTGCAAGCCTGCGTCCACAAACGTTCACGTGAGCCGGACTTTTTCCGCCAATTCCTCCGCTGGGTAGGTCCAGATTTCCGCAAGCGTCGGATGATAATGCGGCATCGCGGCGAGTTCATGCACGGTCATGCGCTTCGCCATCGCGGCAACAATTTCGTGGATCAACTCGCCGCCAACCGGGCCGACGCACGCGCCGCCGATGATTTCACCGCTTCCCGGGTCAGCGAGCAATTTCACAAAGCCATCCTTCGCTTCCATGATGAGCGATTTGCCGTGATCGCCGAACGGATAGCTCGCGGCGAGATACGGCACGTTGCGGGCGCGCGCTTCCTTCTCCGTCAATCCAACCGTCGCCAACTGTGGGTCGGTGAAATAGACCGCCACGAACAGCCGGTGATCCAGGCGCCGCAGCGCGTCTGGGTGCGCGATGTTGTGCGCGGCGATTTCGCCCTGCTGGACGGCGATGTGAACGA
>CAZNOE010000824.1:0-3167 GCA_964574525.1 uncultured Bifidobacteriaceae bacterium | reverse complement strand
TCCGTCCACTACAGCACTGACCCCAGAAGCATTCGAGCCCGAGCGGGCCGCCGCCTACGTGCAGCGCCTGCGCGACGCGCGGACATCAAGCCAACTAGCGGTTCGGGCGATTGCCGCTGGTCGCTTCCGCCAGCTCGCTCACGGACAGCAGAAAGAACATGTTGTGCACGAGCCAGGGTTCGCTCGTGCGGAACGATGGCCCGCGCCCGCCGGCCGACAAATCGAAGCCGGGCCGATCGGCCAGGCCCATGTCGCGGACCATGCCGTTGGCGATCGCGCCGGGCACGGCGCCGCGGGGCTGGCCGGCAATCATGTTGTAGCGGTGATGGTAGCGCGGCGGGTTCAGCGTTCCCTTCCCTTCAAACATGCAAAGCCCGAGCGGATTTTTTCCGAGCACCCAATCCACTTGATCGGC
This sequence comes from uncultured Bifidobacteriaceae bacterium, assembly GCA_964574525.1. Taxonomy (GTDB): domain Bacteria; phylum Verrucomicrobiota; class Verrucomicrobiia; order Limisphaerales; family JADLHS01; genus WYBW01. The sequence continues at coordinate 2,752 of CAZNOE010000824.1, read as the reverse complement.
GGCGAATGTCAGTGCCCGCGCATCGTGGGTTACCAGGTAAGCCAAACCTGCGGCCCACGCCCGCATGAGCAGTTGAAAATTGTTTCCCAGGTCCGGCGGAAAAAAACCGTTCGCTTCATCCGCCGACCGCGTGCAAAGGCCAAAGGGATTTTGCGCCGTGCTCGCGCAGAATGTTACATAATCCGTCAGCGAGCGCTTGATGCGTGGAGTGAACTCGCCGTTGGGCTGCGCCAGCGCAAAGCTCGCCAACGCGCCTGCGCTTAATTCGCCGTAATCGCCAAACGCGCCGAGGCGATTTCCGTTGGTCGCCTGCTGACTCAGCAGGCTTTCGACGCTGCGCCGAGCGTAATCGAGATACGTCGCTTCGCCGGTGACGCGATGCATCTCCAGCGCACTCAACAGCAGATGCGGACTGCCGAAGCTGGTTGATAGTTGAGGGTTGATAGTTGAGGGCGGCGGGGAACTTTTTTCCCGTCCATCAACCATCAACTTTCCACCATCAACCATTGTTGCGTGTTTCCAAAGCTGCACGGCCCGGTCGAGGTAATCATTCGTCACACCGCGCTGTTTCAACAGGACTGAAAGCCGCGCCCAGCCGCCGATCAAAAACGGCGAATTGCCTTCGCCCGGTTGAATTACGGGATCGTCCGCAGTGCCGACCTTGTTGTCGGTATGGTCCTCTGGGGCGGACCACTTCGTCCAGTTGCGGCCAGGCCCTTGGTTCACGTGATTGCGCAGGCCGCCCGTTTCCGGAATCTGCATCTTCGCCACGAACTTTGCGCCCCAGTTGGCTTCGTCTAACGCGTCGCACCAACCGTCGGTGTTGCGATCAATGCGGTTGAAGACGTCCGGCGCCTTGGCCTGCGCGGTCAAGAGTGCGAAGACCACGCCGCCGTCGCCATTCTCGTACATGAGCTTGTTATAATCACCGGCGCTGTGCCAGCCGCCCGTGGCGTCAATGTGGGCGCCATCCGGCAGATTTGCGTCGTCGAGATGACACGCCTTGTGCCAGCCCGGAACGGCGAAGCCGCAGCGTTGAATGAAGAAAAAGTCCACGGCGCTCTGCGCTGTTTCCTTCAACAACAAGTCGCGCTCGACTTGAAACGAAGTAGATTCCCCCCGCGTTCCCTCCGCTTGCGCCGCGAGGCGATAGACTCCGGACTTCTCAAACTTGGAGAAGTCAGCCCGCCAGAAATACCAGCCCCAATCGTTGGTTGTCCCGCCAAGGACGCGACCGGCGCACGGCACGTTCTGCCTCCAGGCCACTTTGCCTTGTTCGGTTAGCAGCCGGATGCTGAGTTCAGCCCCGGAAGCGGGCAGGAAATTTGCCGCGACCACGGCCGTCTTGGGTCCGGCCGGTTCATAGCCCACTTGATTGACGAACACTTGAATGCGCCTCTGCTCCGGGCACAGGCGCAGCAATTCGAAATCGTCGAACCAGACTGATCCGCCGCGCGCGACGGCCACCAGCCGCACGTTCGCTGCTCTTGCAGGCGGCGATGATGGCGTCAGTGAAACGCGCATCCATTCCGGACCGCTGACGGCTTTGCTCGCATCAACGCGCAGCACTTGTTGCGCATCATCCGTCCAGCAAGCCAGGAGTTGCGCGCTCGCCGGGCCTTCACTGCGCGCCCATCCAGATAGCTCAAGTCGGTCAGTCCACGGCGGCGCCGGATAATTTACCGACGCCAACGCGAACCAATCGCCCTCGGGCACCAGGCGCACGCTGGTCTTGCCCGTGCGCTTGACCTCGGAATCCAAACTGAGCTTGCCCGTGCGCCGACCGGGCAACAGTTCATTGTTCTGCTCCTCGCCCCACATCGGAATGCGGCCGCGGTCATCGCCGTCAACGCTCTTGTTACCGATAAAACTTGTTGCCACAGGCGACAGCACGACATCGTCAAGCTCCGCTCTGCCCTGAACACGAAATGCGACGCGCGCAGACGTGGCCTGCCCGGCGTTCCATTCCATGGCCACATGCCGCCAGTCGGCCGCTTGCCGAATCGCGGGCGTCGCGAGTCGGCGCATGAGTTTTCCTGCGGGGCCAGTCAATTCCACCTCCAAGCGGCCCTCGCCCTTCGGACACCGAATCCACCCATCCAACCGATAATCGGCCAGTGGCGTGATCGCGGCGGAATCAGTTTCCCAAACGATGCTGTGGCGCCTAGTGGAACCACTCGCGCTGCGCTCCCCGCGATGTGCGCCTCCTGTCGTCAACGTACCGCCGACGCGGACATGCCAACCGGTGGGCGGCTCGCCCTCTTCGAAAGAACCGTTCGGAAGCACCGATTGGGCTGCGCCCGGTTGGACTTGGGACGCCAGCGACAGGAGCAGTAACCGGATTGCAGTCAGGAGTTGCCTCTGTGGGTAGCTTCGACCTCCAATTCTGGACGCGCAGTGGTGCCATGAACCGGCAGCAACACTGGGAATGCCGGCGTCCTTGCCGGCGGATTTCCAGGCTGCCACCGTGACACGCTGAGAAGGATGCCGGCGCTCCCAGTTTGGATTCATGGGTCGAGCGAGTTCATGAGTGGCGGCTGAGAATCATACATTGGCACGGCGCAGAAGCGCAGAGCCGCGCCGGTTGCAGCGGTCAAGCGCGCTGACAACTGCTGCAACTCTGCCGGGCGGAATCCCGCCTAACGGCACAACGTTGAGCGAACACTCAAACGCTTCCCGTCAGTTGCTCAGGCCGATAACTTGATAGAAGGCTGAACCCCCCGAAATGGCATTGGTGGCCGACGTGCCGGTA
>CAZNOE010000823.1:0-3170 GCA_964574525.1 uncultured Bifidobacteriaceae bacterium | reverse complement strand
CAATCAGCAACCGCTGCTCGGTGGTCATTTCCCGGTAGCGAGCGATCTGCACCTCCAGCGCTCCTTCAGCATTCATGCCGCTCAACTCACGTATTCCCGCGGGTCGGTGATCTTGCCCGTAATCGCGCTCGCGGCCACCGTCATCGGCGACGCGAGAAACACCTGCGATTCCTTATCGCCCATCCGACCGGGAAAATTGCGGTTCGTCGCGCTGATGCACTTGAGGCCGGGTTTGTTGATGCGGCCGAACGTATCCACCGGTCCGCCGAGACACGCGGCGCAACCGGCGTTCTCGGTCATCTGCACGCCCGCGGCGACGAGGATTTCCCAGATCGTTTGGCCGCCCCAACGCGTGGATTGGAGGTCATGCACAATCTCCGGCGTTGCCGGCACGCCGAACGTGTCAATGGTCACCTTCTTGCCGCGCAACACGCGCGCGAACTCAACAAAGTCGCTCGTCTTGCCGCCGGTGCAGGAGCCGACGTAGCCCCGATCGAGCTTCACGTCGCTCATCTCCTTCGCCTTCTTGCGCTGGCCGGGATCGGGATGACACGCGACAGTCGGTTCGAGTTTGTCGAGATTCACTGCGAGCTCATAAACGAACTTCTGGTCTTTGTCCGGCTCGACAGGTTCGTAAGTGGATTTCGTGCCGTTCAATTTCACACGCGCGTCCACGTATTCCGCTGTGCGCGCGTCGAACGGGAAAATGGCGTTCTTGCCGCCGGCTTCGATGGCCATGTTTGCAATCGTCATGCGGTCGTCCATCGAAAGTGAATCCACGCCCGGCCCGCCGAACTGCATCGCGCGATACGTCGCGCCGTCGAAACCGATTTCGCCGATGCAATGCAGAATGATGTCCTTCGCCATCACGCCGGGCTGGAGTTTCCCTTCGAGCCGGAAGTGCATCGTCTCGGGAACTTTGATGAGCAGCTTGCCTGTGCCCAGGACGAAGCCTGCGTCCGTGTTGCCGATCCCGGTGGCAAATTCGTTGAACGCCCCTGCCATGCACGTGTGTGAATCCGTGCCGAACAAAATCTCCCCCGGCCGCGTGTGGCCTTTAGCCGGCAACGCAGTATGGCAGACGCCCGCGTAGTGTGAGCCGTATTGCCGATTCAACATGCCTTTGGTCGAATCAAACACCCAGTGCCCGTTCGGGTCGTCAATCACGTCGTAGAAATAGGGGATGTCCTGCTCCTTCACAAAATCGCGGAGGATGTCCACGTTGCGATTGGACTTCGAATCGGCAGTGAAAATGTAGTGGTCCGGAATGATGACCACTTTGTTGCGGTCCCAGACCTTCGCCGTCTGGCCGAACTCGCGCTTGAACACACCGATGGTACCCGGCCCGCAAACATCGTGCGTCATGAGCACGTCGGCGTTCACCCAGACGTTGTCGCCGGCTTGGACCAGCGCTTTGCCCGCAGCACGGGCGAGGATTTTTTCAGTGAGGGTCATGAGATTTGGTCAGGATTTTCCGTTCCTTTTCTTCGCACGGACATCGTCCAGGGAAACAATATGCAGAGAGTCGAGCCGCTGTATGTTGTCCGCCTCGTCCGTAACAACTACGACGCTGCCGCCAACGGAGATAAAATCAGGATGCTCCACGAGAATTCGCCGCCCGTCCGACAGGCGGATATGGAAGGGTCTGAACGGTGCTTGGTGCAACCGGTCACGGATGGTTTTTACGTTCAACATAAAGCGTGTTTGTTCAACGGGTGTCGGAGGAAAACTCACCGCGGCGGCTCCCCGAGGTTGTGGATTTTCTGCGGGCGGCCTCTTCAATCGCGACCACGCGTGAAGGGGCAAACCGGGTTTCCCGCCCGTTTCGATCCAGCACGAGAATGAAGCCAAACCCTGGAGGCATCGCCGTAAGATCGGGATGCTTCACGCGCACGCGTGTGCCATCGCTCAATCGGAATTCGAAGGGCTTGGTGTCCCGATGCCATCGCTCTCGAATCCGTTGCGCGTTCATAACACGCCGAAGTTAACTGACGCGCAAACCAACATCAACAGCGAAGGGAGCACGCTATTCGCGCCGGGCGCGTCCCATTTTTTGAAGAGGGCTGCCCCGCATCGGTTCCTCACCAGGCTCGGGCACGACGTGAAGGCATTCACGAATTCCTGCGTCCCGCAGTTGATGCGGAAAGGTTGCGTATGGACGGCGAATCTGTCGGTAACCGGCGGCGCACTCAGATAATTCGCGCGTCGCGGTCCAACCAACAGCCTCGACCTGCTGAGTGGCGGCTTAAATCGAGACAGCCTGCTGATACTCCGGAACCAGAACCTCGGCCCGAGGCTTCATGGCACGGAGCGTTTCGGCAAACGCCAGACATTGCGATTCCTCGCCGTGGATGACGGAGATTTTTTTGATCTCGCCGGTCAACGCCTCGACATAGCGGCGCAACTCATTCTTGTCGGCGTGACCGGAGTAGGCATCAATGGAAGCAATGCGTGCCCGGACCTCGTGAGGTTCGCCAAAGATGTTGACCGGGCTGCGGCCAGACATGATTTGCGCACCCAACGTGTGCTCCGCGCAATAGCCAATGAACAAAACCAGATTCGCCGGGTTGCCGATGTTGTTCTTGAGATGATGCCGGATGCGCCCGGCCTCAGCCATTCCCGAAGCGCTGATGATGATGGCCGGCTCTTTCAACTCATTGAGTTTCATCGAATGCGCCACTTCGCGGATGTAAGTCAGGTTCTCCATGCCGAACGGATTCGCTTTCTCGCGTAGGAAACGATAAATTTCGTCGTTGAAACATTCCGGGTGCAGCCGATAAATCTCCGTGGCATTCACGCTCAAGGGGCTGTCCACGAAGATCGGCACCCGCGGCAATCGTCCCGCCTGGGTCAACTGGTGCAACGTGTAAACGATCTGCTGCGTCCGGCCGACGGAAAATGCCGGGATGATGATCTTGCCCTTTTTCTCCAGCGTGCCGCGCACCAGCCGGCAGACCTCCTCGTCGGCGTTCGCCTTGGGCGAGTGCTCGCGTCCGCCGTACGTGGACTCGACTTGCAGGTAATCCACGTTCTCCACTGGTTGCGGGTCGCGCAAAATATCATCATCACCGCGCCCGATGTCGCCACTGAAAAGGTAGCGATAAGCGCGCTCGCCCTCATGGATGTCGAAAACCACCTGCGCCGCGCCGAGAATGTGCCCGGCGTCGCGA